>JAFGOK010000588.1 GCA_016926535.1 Micromonosporaceae bacterium
CGGCGGCTGGTAGCGCTGCTCGGGCAGACCCTCAGCCGCCAGGATGGGCCCGATCTCCTCGCGCTGGTCGAGGAAATCCGTTCGCTGGCCAGCTCAGCGGGCGAGGTCGCACCACGACTGAAAGCAATCGATCTTGCAACGACCACCCGGCTGGTGCGGGCATTCTCCCTGTACTTCCACTTGGCGAACCTCGTTGAGCAGGTCCACCGGGCGAGGGAGCTGCGCCAGCTCCGGGCGGGGGAGGGCGGCTGGCTGGCGAGAACGGGCCAGGCCATCCGGGAGCACGGTGTGCCGGTCGGCGAGATCCGGGCCGTCGCCGAGCGCCTGGCCGTCCGCCCGGTGTTCACCGCGCACCCGACCGAGGCCGCCCGGAGAGCGATCCTGACGAAACTCCGCGCGATCGCCGATCTGCTGGACGGCGAGGTCAAGACCGCTGCGCTCGCCGGCGGCCTGGTCACCCCGGCGGACCGGGCCAGAAGCGACCTGAGATTCGCAGAGCTGATCGACCTGCTCTGGCAGACCGACGAGTTGCGCCGGAACCGGCCAGAACCGGCGGACGAGGCCCGCAACGCCATCTACTACCTGACCGATCTTGAAAAGGACCCGGCGGCGCAGGTGCTCGACGGGCTCTCGGAAGTCCTACGTGAGCTCGATGTCGATCTCCCTCCGACAGCTCGGCCGCTGACCTTTGGCTCCTGGATCGGCGGCGATCGCGACGGCAACCCCTACGTCACCGCCGCCGTGACCTTCGAGGTGCTCCTCCTCGCCCACGAGGCGGGCATCACGGTCACGGAGGCGATGATCGATCGCCTGATCGCGGACCTCTCGGTCTCCCGCCGGCTGCGGTCCGTCTCGCCGGCTCTGGAAGCCAGCCTCGCAGACGATCTCGACAACCTCCCGCCGCTGCCGTCCCGCTTCCTGCGGGTCAACTCCGAGGAGCCGTACCGCCTCAAGCTGCGCTGCATCCGGGTGAAGCTGGAGAACACCAGGACCCGCCTGCGATCCGGGACCGGACACGTCGCTGGGATCGACTACGCCGACACCCGGGAACTGCTCGCGGACCTGGAACTGATCCGGGCGTCCCTGGCAGAGCACGGAGGAGGTCTCCCCGCAGCCGGCCGGGTCGCCTCGACGATCCGGACCATGGCCGCGTTCGGCATGCACCTGGCAACCCTGGACCTCCGGGAGCACGCCGCTGCCCACCATGACGTGCTCGCGGAGCTCTTCCGGCGGGTCGGGCAGCAGCACTACGCCTCACTCAGCCGGGCCGAGCGCATCCGCCTGCTGGTCCAGGAGCTGTCCAGCCCGAGGCCCCTGTCCACGATCGACACCCCGCTCTCCGAGGAGGCCCGGCGGACCTTCTCGGTCTTCGCCACGATTCGCCAGGCGCAGGAGCGCTTCGGCCCGCAGGTCATCGAGACCTACATCGTCTCGATGACCAAGGGCATCGACGACCTCCTGGCTCCGGTGATCCTCGCGAGAGAGCACGGCCTGGTTGACCTGGTGTGCGCGACTCACGCCGGATGCCTCGGAGCGCAGGAGTGCGTCACCAGCCCCGCCTGCGCCTCAGGCTCGGCAGCGGTCGCCAGGCTCGGCTTCGTCCCGCTGCTCGAATCGATCACCGAACTCGACGCCGCTGGTGACCTGCTCGATCAGTTGCTGTCCGTCCCGGCGTACCGGCGGCTGGTCTCGGCGAGAGGAAACGTCCAAGAGGTGATGCTCGGGTACTCCGACTCGAACAAGGAGGCCGGGATCACCACCTCCCAGTGGTCGATCCACCGGGCCCAGCGGGCCCTGCGGGACGTCGCCGCCAGGCACGGGGTCCGGCTGGTGCTCTTCCACGGGCGGGGCGGCACCGTCGGGCGGGGTGGCGGGCCAACCCACGAGGCGATCCTGGCCCAGCCGTGGGCCACCCTGGACGGGGCGATCAAGGTGACGGAGCAGGGAGAGGTCATCTCGGACAAGTACACCCTGCCAGCCCTGGCCAGGGAAAACCTTGAACTGACCCTCGCCGCCGTGCTCCGCAGCTCCCTGCTGCACATCGAGCCGAGGCAGCCAGCAGACGACCTCGCGCAGTGGGATGCCAGCATGGCCACCATTTCCGGAGCCGCGTACGAGGCCTACCACGACCTGGTCAGTGATCCGGACCTCCCGGAGTACTTCTGGGGATCGACGCCGACGGAGTTACTGGGCGCGCTCAACATCGGCTCCCGGCCGGCGAAGCGGCCGAACACCGAAGCCGGCCTCGGCGGGCTCCGGGCGATTCCCTGGGTGTTCGGGTGGACCCAGTCGCGCCAGGTCATCCCTGGCTGGTACGGGGTCGGGTCCGGCCTGGCCACCGCGCGCCAGGCCGGTCTTGGGCCGACGGTGGCCGATATGCACCGGCGCTGGCACTTCTTCCGAACCTTCCTCTCGAACGTCGAGATGACGCTGGCCAAGACGGATCTGGCGATCGCCGCCAACTACGTCGACGTGCTGGTCCCCTCCTCGCTCCACCGGATCTTCGAGAAGATCAGGGCGGAGTTCGAGCTGACCGTTCGCGAGGTCCTCGCCATCACCGGAGAGAGCGCCCTGCTGGAGTCCCAGCCGGTGCTGCGCCGGACGCTGGCGGTCCGGGACGCCTATCTCCAGCCACTGCACTACCTCCAGGCCTCTCTCCTGGCCCGGTACCGGGCAGCCCCAGCGACCTCCTCGGACACCCAGGCACTGGAGTACGCCCTGCTGACCACGATCAACGGCATCGCCGCCGGTATGCGCAACACCGGCTGATCGAGCGGGGAGCGAGAGAACGAATGATCGAGGGCTGATAGCGCCCGAACATACCGAACTGGGAGACTGTGCGGGTGTCGAACGGATGGGTCCTTCCAGACGCGGTGCTTCGGCAGGCGCCGAGCTACACCCCGCGCCCCCACGAACTCGCCGACCTGGAGCTACTCCTGTCAGGCGCCTACACTCCATTGACCGGTTTCGTTGGACGGGCCGATCTGGCCAGCCTGGCGCGCCAGGGACGGCTGGCCAACGGCGAGCCGTGGCCAGTCCCGGTGACCCTTGAGGTGCCCCGCCCCCTGGCGGAAGACATCGACACGACGAACCCGCTGCGGCGGGTCCTCCTGCTGACCGATACCGAGGGCGCACCGATCGCCGCGCTGGACACGATCGAGCTCTGGCGGACCAGCCGGGACATGTTCGGAGTCGCCGGCCCGGTCAGGCAGGTCGGAGACGGCGGCTCCGGGCCATTCCAGCGACTTCGCCTCACTCCGGCCAAGGTCAGAGCTTCCCTGCCCCAGGGCAGGGTGCTGGGGGTGATCGCGGATCGCCCGCTGCACCGGCCACAGCTGGCGCAGATCGCCCGAGCGGCCAGGACCCTCGCCGCGTACCTGGTCGTGCTGGTGCCCGTTGGCAGCCCTAACCCGGATGGCCTCGCCCCGGAGGCCCTGGTGCGCTGCGTTCTCTCGGCGCGGGCCCGGATGCCGGAGGGGACCGTCGTCGTCCTGCCGCTCGCTGCGTATCGCGACGAGATTCGCAACGCCATCATCCGGGCGCGGGTCGCCGCGGCGTACGGGGTGACCCACCTGCTGTCCCTGGCGAACAGCACGGTCATCTCCTCGACCAACCTGCGGATCCTCGTCCCGCGCGATGTCGCGTATGACGGGCGCGACGGGCAGTGGCGGTCGCTGGACGACGTGCCGCCCCGGCATCGCCGCCTCCCCCTCTCCACGTCCGAGGTATCGGAGTTTCTGGACCGTGGGGCCCCGCTGCCGGAGTGGCACACTCCCCCGGCTGTCGCCAGGGAGTTGGCGCACGCCCGCCCCTCCCGCCGGAGGCGCGGGCTCGTGCTGTTCTTCACCGGCCTCTCCGGCTCCGGCAAGTCGACCATCGCGCGCGGGGTCTCCGACACCCTGCTGGAGTCGGGGGAACGCACCGTCACCCTGCTCGACGGGGACATCGTCCGGCGGCACATCTCCGCGAGACTCGGCTACTCCGTCGAGGACAAGGACACCAACGTCCGCAACATCGGGTGGGCCGCCGCCGAGATCGCCAAGCACGGTGGCGTCGTGCTGTGCTGCCCGATCGCCCCGTACGAGCAGTCACGGGCGGCGGCACGCCGGTACGCCAGCGCGGCGGGAGCCGGGTTCATCCTCGTCCATGTCTCGACTCCGCTGACCGAGTGCGAGCGGCGCGACCGGAAGGGCCTGTACGCCAAGGCCCGGGCGGGGAAGCTGGAGGGGCTCACCGGCGTTGACGAGCGCTACGACATGCCGACCGACGCCGACCTGACCATCGACACCACCGACCTGCCCATCGGTGAGGCAGCCGGCATCGTGCTGAGCCACCTCGCGAAGAACGGCTGGATCGACGCCCGCATCATCTGAGTCCGCAGCGGCGGCGAGCGGCCTGCGCTGCCAGGCCGCGCCAAGCGGCGGGGCGAGCGGCGGAGCGAGCCAGCGCCAGGCGGCCTCAGCGGGCCAGCGCCGTGGCCAGGCCGTCCGCGATGGCCGTCATGAACTCGTCAGTGGTCAGCCACGGCGCGTCCGGGCCGATCAGCAGGGCCAGATCCTTGGTCATCCGCCCGCTCTCGACCGTCTCGACGCACACCCGCTCCAGCGTTTCGGCGAATCCGGCGACGGCCGGCGTACCGTCGAGCCCACCCCGGTGGGCCAGGCCCCTGGTCCACGCGAAGATCGAGGCGATGGGGTTCGTCGAGGTCTTCTCTCCCCGCTGCCAGGCTCGGTAGTGCCTGGTCACGGTGCCATGGGCGGCCTCGGCCTCCATGGTGCGGCCGTCCGGGGTCAGCAGGACGCTGGTCATCAGCCCGAGGGAACCGAACCCCTGGGCGATCGTGTCGGACTGGACGTCACCGTCGTAGTTCTTGCAGGCCCAGACGAATCCGCCGTCCCACTTCATCGCCGCTGCGACCATGTCGTCGATCAGCCGGTGCTCGTAGGTCAGGCCGGCCGCGGCGAACTCCGCCGCGAACTCGGACTTGAAGACCTCTGCGAACAGATCCTTGAACCGGCCGTCATACGCCTTGAGGATGGTGTTCTTGGTCGAGAGGTAGACCGGATATCCCCTGGTGAGTCCGTAGCGGAACGAAGCGCGCGCAAAGTCGCGGATCGAGTCGTCGAAGTTGTACATCCCCATCGCGACGCCGCCCCCGGTGAACCTGGCGACGGTCAGTGTCATGGGCTCTCCGGCGTCCTCCGGCTGGTAGGTGATGGTGACTGTTCCAGGGCCCGGAACGACGAAGTCCGTCGCCCGGTACTGGTCACCGTGGGCGTGCCGGCCGATGATGATCGGCTTGGTCCAGCCCGGCACGAGTCTCGGGACGTTCGCCATGATGATCGGCTCGCGGAAGACGACCCCGCCGAGGATGTTGCGGATCGTCCCGTTGGGCGAGCGCCACATGTGCTTGAGACCGAACTCCCGGACCCTGGCCTCGTCCGGCGTGATGGTCGCGCACTTCACTCCGACCCCGTGACGCCCGATCGCCCGCGCCGCCTCGATCGTGGCCTGGTCATCGGTCGCATCCCGACGCTGGATCGACAGATCGTGATAATCAAGATCAATATCAAGATACGGCATGATCAATCGCTCACGGATCTGACCCCAGATGACCCGGGTCATCTCATCACCATCGAGCTCGACGACCGGATTCGCGACTTTGATCTTCACTGCCAACCCACCATGTGCACCGGGACCACCAACAGTCAACGCCAACAGTCAAGGACAGGTACGAGCGGCTCCCGCGGCGCCGAGATCCTGAAGTACCTGTCCCTGACCAAACGATCTCAGAGGTCGAACACGTCCGCCTGCTTGGAGCGGACAGCCTCCGCCGCTTCCCTCAGCGCGGCCGACTCCGCCGCTGTCAGCGGCGTCTCGACGACCCGGCGCACCCCCTCGGCACCGATCTCCGCCTGCACCCCGAGGTACACCCCCGAGCAACCGTACTCGCCGCTGACCCAGGTGCAGACCGGCATGACCTCGCCGGCATCCTCCGCGACGGCCTTGGCCATCCGCGCGGCGGCGGCCGACGGGGCGTAGTACGCGGAGCCGGTCTTCAGCAGGCCCACGATCTCCGCCCCGCCGTTGCGGGTGCGGGTGACCAACTCGTCGATCTTCTCGGCCGACATCAGCTCTGCCAGCGGCTTGCCATCGACCGTGCACTGCGAGGGAACTGGGACCATGGTCTCGCCATGCGAACCGAGCGTCATGGTCTTGACCGACCGAACCGGCACCCCGAGCGCGTCGGCGACGAACGTCGTGAACCGCGCGGTGTCCAGCACCCCAGCCTGGCCGATGACCCGCTGCTTCGGGAATCCGGTCGCGATCTGGGTCAGTGCTGTCATCTCATCAAGCGGGTTGCTCACGACGATAATCACCGCGTCGGGAGCGTATTTCGCGATGTTCTGGGACACCTGACGAACAATCTTGGCATTGACGCCGAGCAGATCCATCCGGCTCATACCGGGCTTGCGGGGAAGCCCGGCAGTGATGACGACGACATCCGAGTCCGCGATGGCCTCATACCCCTCGCCGTTTGGACCGGTCGACACTCCAACGATCTTCGTCTCAAAGCCCTCGATCGCCCTCGACTGGCCGAGATCCAGAGCGATTCCCTGCGGCTTGCCCTCGATGATGTCCGTGAGGACGACCGTTTCGAAGATGTCGTACTCTGCCAGGCGCTGTGCTGTCGTCGAGCCGTAAAACCCGGCTCCGACGACGGTGACCTTCTTGCCCATCAATCCGGCTCTCTCAGTGAGTGTCTTGCTTCGAACTCTTCCCCGGCGACGATAGCCTCGCTATTCTCGCCGAATCCCATCGACCTCCAGCACACAGCACGGTTGCAAGTATGTTGTGCAGTGGAATGCCCGAAATGCGTTATTTCTGTTGTTCCGCAAGTTCAACCACATTGGCGAGGAGCATGGCGCGGGTCATAGGTCCGACACCTCCCGGGACCGGCGCGAGCCAGCCAGCGACTTCCGCGACACCAGGATCGACGTCTCCCAGCAAGCGGGCCTTGCCGTCGGCTGTTGGGACTCTGGTAATACCGACATCAAGGACAGCTGCCCCCGGCTTGACCATGTCCGGTTTCAGCAGCCCTGGCACGCCTGCCGCGAGTACGACCACGTCTGCGGACCTCGTGTGTCTGGCAAGATCACGAGTGCCGGTGTGACACAGCGTCACGGTGGCGTTCTCGGTCCGCCGGGTCAGGAGCAGGCCCAGGGGCCTGCCAACAGTGGTACCTCTCCCGACCACGACCACTTCCGCGCCCGCGAGCGGGATGTCGTACCGCCTGAGCAGCTCCACAATGCCCCGAGGGGTGCACGGAAGCGGGGCCGCGACTCCGAGGACCAGCCTACCGAGGCTGACCGGATGCAGACCGTCAGCGTCCTTCGCCGGATCGATGAACTCAAGCACCCGCCGCTCGTCAAGCCCTCGGGGCAGCGGAAGCTGAACCATGTATCCGGTGCAGGCCGGATCGGCATTCAGTTCGGCCACTACGGCCTCGACCTCGGCCTGTGTTGCGGTCGCAGGAAGATCGCGCCGAAGTGACGTTATTCCGACTTCCGCACAGTCGCGGTGCTTTCCAGCGACATAGGTATGGGAAGCCGGATCATCGCCGACCAGGACCGTGCCAAGACCCGGGACAACACCGCGCTCAGCGAGGGCCGCGACCCGCGCACGCAGATCTTCTCGTATCGCCGCAGCAGCGGCCTTACCGTCAAGAATGATCGCTGTCACGCGCCGATCCTTTCACGGCCGCAATGCTCCTCAATCAACAATCCAGGTCACCGCAATACCCGCTCTCCAGAGTGCATCCGGCATGGCAGAAGAAGCGAACACTCGTGGTTGCGATCACAGGTGTTACCGATCACATACAGTACTGACGTCCTGTGGACGTACCCCGAACGGACGAGGGACGACCCACTCCGCAGACGACCGGTACGGTGTGGCCCTCATGGGATCGCGGACTCATCTCATCCTGGTTGCCGGGCTGGCCACCGCAGCGGTGGCAGCGGGGGCCACAGCCTTCGCGGCATGCGACCGAACGCCGGCCGAACGCCGGCCCGCCAGCACCCCGATCACCAGTCAGCCGCCGTCTGCCTCGCCCTCCGCCAGCGAGCAGTCCGCCACCGCCTGCTCAACCGGCGGTCCGTGGGACTGCGAGCAGCAACGCCGGTTCTCGGCCGCCAGTGCCTTCCTGGCGAAGAAACCAGGCAAACTTGCTGTAATCATTCACGATCGAACAACGAACGCCGTCTGGCGAGCCGGAACGACCCGGAACACCACCTGGACGGCGTCAACCATCAAACTCGCGATCGCCGCGACGCTGCTCGAATGGAACAGAGAAGGCACCATCGCCCTCGACAGCACCGACCGGTCGAATATCAGTGCGGCACTGGTCAGTTCGTCAAACGACGCGACGACAGCGTTGTGGTCACGCTACGGCGGCACCACGATGTTCAACCATTTCCGTCAGCGGTACGGGATGGAGTCCCTGGCCGTCGTTTCCGGCTACGAGTTGTTCTGGCGCAATCTCCGGTGCAGCGCTGAGGACCTGTACCGGCTGATGCTGTACGTGCTGACCGACCTGCCTGCCGCAGACCGCGACTACCTGGTCGGAAGGCTCCGCGGGGTGGCCTCCAACCAGCGGTGGGGCGTCTGGGCTGCCGGCCCGAACCTCCAGCCAGGGAACAAGAACGGCTGGGCTCAAAAGCCCGACCAGGGCGGAACCCGCTGGGTCACGCACAGCGTCGGATTCGCCGGGCAAAACCAGCGGTACGTCGTCGTCGTCACCTATAGCATGACCCCGTCCGGCAGTATGAGTGGCGGCATCCACACCGTCAGTGATCTCGTCGCGACCATCTTCGGCACCCCCGTCCCGGCGAGCATCACCCTGCCGTGACACGTCACCCTGCCAGAGGGGCATGGAAGTAACACGTGTCTTCATGTCAACCCAAACGAACCCTCGGCGATGCCCGCCGAGCATTCGATAACTCCCTATGAAGTCACACGGGACGCCAGTATGCTCTTTCCGAAATGCCTTGTCCGGTACCGGGTTCCAGGCCTGGCCTTGTGGTGGAAGTCTTTCCCACGCGAGCGTCGGCTCGTATCGTCATTGTTAAATCCGGACAAAACTTGCCTTTCACAAACGTGACATAAGTGCCGAAAATGCTCGACACTATTGGCATTCGTTTAACTGTTATCCAGTCGTGACCTTATGGTTCATGAGCCGAGTTCCGCAGCGGCCTACGGTTGCCGCGCTGTGTCCTGTCGCCGCGCGACGGCCCGGACCCGGCAACTTGGAACAGACAAGGAGGCTCAATGCAGGTTCGTAGGCTCACCGCCTTGGCCGTGCTGCCGGTCATCATCGCCGGAGGGGTCGCTGCCTGCGGCGGCGACAGCGACTCAGGAAGCAGTACCGACAGCTCCAAAGCGGTTCTCTCCGTCGGTATCGGCGAACCGAAGCACATATATCCCGCCAACGCCGGTGAAACCGAGGGCGGCCAGTTCGTGTACGCCACCTTCGCCGGCCTGTTGGACTACGACAAGGACGGAAAGTCGTTCAGCGTCATCGCCGACAGCATCTCGACGGAGGACTCCAAGGTCTGGACGATCAAAATCAAGGACGGCTTCACCTTCCACAACGGGGAGAAGGTGACATCCGAAAGCTTCATGGACGCATGGAACTGGGCGGCCTATGGCCCCAGCGCGTCAGATGTCAACCCGTACTTCTCCCAGATCGAGGGTTATACCGCGATCAACCCGACAGACGGGACGACGACTCCGGCCACCAAGACGCTCTCCGGTCTCAGCAAGGTCGACGACCTCACCTTCACGGTGACGCTGACCGACGCATTCGCCGACTTCAAGACTGAATTGGGCTACACCGCCTTCTTCCCGATGCCGAAGGCCGCCTTCAACTCCGACGGGACCATCAGCAAGGAGTACGAAGAGGCCCCGATCGGGAACGGCCCCTTCAAGATCAAGGGCAAGTGGAACCACGACACCAACATCGAGACCGAGCGGTTCGAGGGGTGGAAGGGCA
>JAFGOK010000589.1 GCA_016926535.1 Micromonosporaceae bacterium
CGCCTTCTTGGCTGGTGCCCGCTTGGCAGCCTTCGCCGGGGCGGGCCCCTTCGCGCGCTTCTCCGAAAGCATCTCGCTGGCCTGCTCCAAGGTGAGCCCGTCAACGGTCTGCCCGCGACGAAGCGAAACGTTCGTCTCGCCATCGGTCACGTACGGCCCGAACCGCCCGTCCTTGACCACGAGTTGCCGATCCGTCGCCGGATCCTGGCCGAGCTCACGCAGCGGGGCCGCAGCTTGCCTCCGCCCACGGGTCTTCGGCGCGGCCAGCAGCGCAAGGGCGGCATCGAGCTCGATGGAGAACATCTGCTCTTCGGTCTCAAGGGATCGGAAGTCGTCGCCGCGCTTGATATACGGACCGTAGCGACCGGCCGCCGCGATGACTTCGATGCCGTTCGGGTCAAGGCCGACCAGCCTGGGCAGGGTCAACAGCCGCAGCGCGTCCTCCAGGGTCAGCGTTTCTGGCTGCTGCGATCGCAGCAGGGAGGACTTGCGGTCACCACTGGCGACATACGGCCCGTACCGGCCGGACTTCAAGACGACGGGCTCACCGGTCGCAGGGTGCTCCCCAAGCTTCCGGTCGCCGCCACCACCGCGGAACAACTCGTCGATCTTCTCCGAAGTCAGCTCGTCCGGGGCAATGCCGTCAGGAAGGGAGACCCGCTCGCCTTCCTCTCCCCCGCGCTGAAGGTACGGCCCGTACCGCCCTACCCTGGCGACGACGTTCTCCCCCAGGGGGATCGAGTTGACGCCCCTGGCGTCAATCTCGCTGAGCCGCTCTGTCACCAGGCGTTTCAGCCCTCCCTCCCGCGCGACGGAGCCTTCCTTGCCAACATCGCCGCCGAAGTAGAACGACCGGAGGAAGTCGACCGCCGCCGCATCGCCCCCGGCGATCTCGTCGAGCTCGTCCTCCATCGTCGCGGTGAACTGGTAGTCGACCAGCCTCGGGAAGTGGCGTTCCAGCAGCCCGACCACGGCAAAGGCCAGGAACGACGGGATCAGCGCCTGGGAGCGCTTGACGACGTACCCGCGGTCCTGGATCGTCTGCATGATCGACGCATAGGTCGAGGGACGACCGATCCCGAGTTCCTCCAACGCTTTGACCAGGGAAGCCTCGGTGTAGCGCGACGGGGGCTGGGTCGTATGGCCAACGGCCTCCAGTCGGCGGGCCGCCAGGCCTTGCCCCTTGGTCAGCGTAGGCAGACGCCGCTCGGCATCCTCCGCCTCGGCCGTCTCGTCATCGCTCGACTCGACGTACGCCCGGAGGAAGCCTGGATCAGTGATGGTCTTGCCGGTCACGGCGAAGTCGCACTCCTCGCCGTTCGTTGACCTCGCTCTGATGCGTACAGAGACCGAGACACCGATCGCGTCGGTCATCTGGGACGCGATCGTGCGCCGCCAGATCAGCTCGTACAGCTTGAACTCCTCCGGAGACAGCTGGGAGGCCACCTCGCCCGGCGTCCGGAACACCTCTCCGGCCGGACGAATCGCCTCGTGCGCCTCCTGAGCATTTTTGACCTTGCTGGCATACCGACGCGGCTGCGGCGGGACGGCGGCTGGCCCGTAGAGGTCTCGGATCTGTGCCCTGGCCGCCGCCACCGCCGACTCGGACAGGTTGACCGAGTCGGTACGCATATAGGTGATATAGCCGTTCTCGTAGAGCCGCTGCGCGGAGCGCATCGTCTGCGCTGAGGAGTACCGCAGCTTGCGTGCCGCCTCCTGTTGCAGGGTGGAGGTGATGAACGGTGGGTACGGCTTGCGCCGGTACGGCTTTTCATCCACTCGGGTGACGGCGAAGGGCTGCCCCTCCAGCCGCGCGGCCAGCCCTCTGGCCCCGTCCTCCCCGAGGTGCACCGCCTGGGAGCCGGCCTTGACCGCGCCAGTCGCCGGGTCGAAGTCTTTGCCCGTCGCGATGCGATCCCCGTCGAGGGCGATCAGCGTCGCTGTGAACGGTTTCGGGTCGTCACTCGCTGTGAGGGCTGCAAGGACATCCCAGTACTCCGCGGGATGGAAGCGCATCCGCTGGCGCTCCCGCTCGACGACGATCCTCGTCGCGACCGACTGCACCCGGCCTGCGGAGAGCTTTGGCATGATCTTCTTCCACAGCACGGCCGAGACGTCGAACCCGTACAGGCGATCAAGGATCCGCCTGGCCTCCTGAGCGTCGACCAGTGCCCGGTTGATCGTGCGGGGGTTCGCCACCGCCGCCTGGATCGCGGACTTGGTGATCTCATGGAACACCATCCGCTTGACCGGCACCTTTGGCTTGAGCGCCTCATGCAGGTGCCAGGCGATCGCCTCACCCTCGCGGTCCTCATCTGTTGCGAGGTAGAGCTCACTCGCCTCCTTGAGCAGGGACTTCAAGCGGGCGATCTGCTTGCGACGATCAGCGGTTATGACATAGACCGGGGTGAAGTCGTGGTCGACGTCGACCCCCAGGTACGCCCACGGCTTCTTCTTGAGCTCCTCCGGCATGTCCTTGGCGCCGGCCGGCAGATCGCGCACATGGCCGAGGCTCGCCTCAACGACGTACTGCGGGCCGAGGTAGCCCGAAATCGTCTTGGCCTTCGCCGGAGACTCGACAATGACCAGCCGCTTGGCGTTGGTGGCATTCGGCACAGCACTCCCCAATCCGATACCCCGCATCGTGGTTGGCAGATGTCCAAGGTAACGCTCTGCTCACACGACGACTCACCCGGCGAATTGCGTCACCGTACCGCGATCGACCGCGCCCGTTCGCCCCACCCCGGGATGATCATCGCGGCCAGGTCCCCGGAGGTGCCTGGGCGGGCGGCTCTCCAACCAACTCGACCAGCCTGGCGAGCCGCCGTCGTCCAACAACACGGTAGGCCGGTCCGCCTGCCAGCGGACCCAGTAGCACAGACGGCAACCCCGCAGCCGCCAGGGCTTTTCCGGTCGCCTGCCATACAGCAGCACCGTCGGCGGCCCCCAGTGAGAGGGTGTAGGCCTTGGATCCTTCCATGACACCGGCGGCAGCTGCCCACAGGCGTAGCCGATGCCCGTCGAGCGTGAATCCTCGGGGCACCACTTTCACAGCACACCGCACCCACCGTCTCGCCAGATCCGCCAGAGCGGCGGCGTAGGCCGTACGTACCCAGAAGCGCCCGTCGCCTGCCCCCTGCTCCCAGCTGGAGGCAAGCCCCCTGGAGCGAAACTCGTCGAACAGCGCCGCGACCCGCCAGCTGTCGTCCACGAGGACCGAAACGCGCACCGTGCCCCCCATCCGGGTCACCTGCCCCTGACCGACCAGGAGCCCTTCGAGATCGAGCGGTCCCGGCGGGAGCGCGTCGACCCCGAACAGTGACAACTGCCGTCCGGACGGGCCTACTGGCACTCTGGCACCTCGCTGAAGGACTGGCGCAGTTCCAGCGGACCGACCGTTGTGATATCCAGCGAACTCGCCCGATGCTCTTCGTTGAGCGTCACGAACGCCCCAGCGACTCCGTCGTAGAAGGCCTTGGCCTCGCCGGTCGAGAGGCGCTCGATCCGGATCTTGGCGTGCCCGTACGCGTCACGCGCCCTGGCCAGGGCCGAGACGAACTGCAAGGCGGCCGACTCGCCCTCGTCAACGTCTGGGACGCCCGCCTCGACAACCCGGGCCCTCGCCTGCTCACTGGCGCTTTCAGCTCCGGCGAGGAGGGTCACGATAGTCTGCCGGGTCTGGAGGGGAGTACCCGTCTTGGTGATCTCCGTCTGAGCCGTCGCCGTCAACTCAGCGACCGTGGCCTTCCACGGAACCAGCGCTGTGCAGACCGACCTGGCCCACACCGCTGGCGCGACAGGCGGCTCCGCGCGGTTGACAGTGACCGCCAGTGTGACCAGGACGACAGCAACGACCGCCGCGGCCAGGCCAATCACGGGTGTCGAGCGGGGAAGACGTCGCGGATGAGCCGGTGAATCCGGCGAGGAATCCGACGACGGATCCG
>JAFGOK010000101.1 GCA_016926535.1 Micromonosporaceae bacterium
CCACTGCGCGTGGTCCGGCCCGACGTTGATGCAGCCGTGCGACACGTTGGAGTTACCCTGGGCCCGCAGCGACGAGGTCCAGTCCGCCAGGTGCACGAACTCGCCGGATCGCGTGATCCGGCAACACAGCTTGACCTCTTCGTCGTAGTAGTTGGGGTCCGCCGAGTTGGTGACGCCGTAGCTGCCGGACGACATCTGGACCTTCGGCTCCTTGTTGAGGAGCACATGGACGCCGCAGGTGGTCTCGTAGTTGATGGTCTTGCCGTCCGCCGTCTTGGTCGTGCCCTTCTTGCCGAGACTGACCGGAATGTCGCGGACCTTCGCCCCGTCGATGTACACCAGCATCCGGTGGGTGGAGGCGTCCGCCTTGGCGATCTGAGAACGCCCGATGACGAAGTTCGTGCTCGCGTTGGACGCCCCGTAGACCCCTCCGCCCAGATGCACCCCCAGGACGTTCACCTGGACTGTGATCTTGGTACCGGGAGTCCAGTAGCGCGCTGGGCGCCAGTGGGCGTTCTGGTTGTCGATCCAGCGCCAGCGCCCCTCGACCGCCGGCTCTGTCTCGACGGTCATTGCCTGCTCGGCGGCGTCGTGGTCCTTGACGGGCCGGCCGAAGTTGACGCAGACCGGCTGACCGACCCCGTACGTCCCCCCGGTCTTGAGTACGAGGAAGGAGTTCGCCTGGAAGGTGACCCCGGCGGTCGCGGTCGGCTTGACGGTGGTGAAGCTGCTGGTGTGCGCAAGCGCCAGGCCTGCGGCGTCCACGGCGGTGACAGTGACTGAGTAGGTCTTGTTGTACGCCAGGGCTCCGGTCGATCGCCAGGTGCGCTGCTCACTGTCGAAGCTCCCGGCGACGGTCTTGGTACCGGTCGTCACCGCGACGGACTGGAGCGTGCCGCTCTCGACGACGATCACCACCGGCCCGGCCGGGGAGACATCTTTGGCGTCCGCAGCCGGTGTGACTGTCAGGCGCGCGGCGCTGGTGGGAGAGGCCGACGGCGCCACCCACCGCGCGTCAGAGCCGTCACAGGCGGTGGTGACAAAACCGGCAGCCAGGCCAAAACCGGCGGTCAGCAGGGTACGACGACGAGCCATGTGAGGTTCCTCCCGCCGAGAGGCTACTGAAGCGGGACGCGCGGCGAAACCCGGGGCGAAGGATATGGCTCTTTCTGCTGTCACCACCCACGCCAATGATCGAATATGGTGGAAATTACGCCCATTCCGCCGAGATCGTGCCAACTATCGCGTCCGACCCCACCGACCGGTTGCGCCAGACGGGACAATACATCGATTGTTATAGATGGAATTGTTTCCGTGGAGATGACGGACAACGGCGTCCGCCGCCTCCTCCACAACCGATCAGAGGTGGAATCACTGTGCGAACAGCAAGGATCAAAGCAGCCGGCGTGCTCACCGCCGCTGCCGTTGTCATGTCCGGGTGTTCCGGCGGGGTTGACGCCTCCGCGCTGCTCCAGCAGGCGGCAACCACCGCCCTGATGGCGCTGCCCGATCCAGTCAGCAGCGCCACCGACCTGGACGCCATGGGCGGCTCCGGCACCGCGGGCATCGATCCCGTCGAGGCCGAGGCCGTCACCCAGGCGGAGCAGGCCAGCCTGACCGGGGACATCACGTTCTCCGTCCCGAGCGGCACCTTCTCCGGGCAGGTGTCGGTCGGGCTGAGCGCCAAAGTCACAGGGGCGCAGATCCGCTACACCACCAACGGGGCGGTGCCGACCAGCGCATCAACGCTGTACCAGGGGTCGCCCGTGGTACTGACCAGGACGACGCAGCTCCGCGCCCAGGCGTTCGTCAACGGAGCGGCCAGCGGAGCCATGGGGACGGCCATGTACGTCGCACGATCGGTCACCGCGACGCACGACCTGCCCCTCCTCGTCATGGACGCCTACGGCGGCGGGAAACCCGCCCGCGACTACCGGGACGTCACCTTCATGCTGATGGCGCCGCAAAACAACTCGACCTCGCTGGCCCAGACCCCGACGGTCGCAACGCGCGCCGGGTTCCACCTGCGCGGGGGCTCCTCGGCCAACTTCGAGAAGGCGCCCTACCGGGTGGAGTTGCGGGACAACGCCAACGCCGACGCCGACTACCCGCTGCTGAACATGCCGGCGGACTCGGACTGGGTGCTGCGCGGCCCGTTCCCAGACAAGACCCTCATCCGCGACGCCTTCGCCTTCGGCGTCGGGCGAGACATGGGGTTGCAGGTGCCTCGGTACGCCCTCGTCGAGCTCTACCTCAACCTCGACAGCCAGCCGATGGCCGCCAATGACTACCAGGGCGTCTACATGCTCGTCGAGACCATCAAGCGGTCGCCGGACCGGTTGAACATCCAGAAGATGAAGGAGACCGACCTCAGCGAGCCAGCGGTCACCGGTGGTTACATCCTCCAGTTCAACATGATGGCCTCCGAGCCTCCGCTCCTCCAGTGCACCCAGAAGGCCGGGCAGCCGTGCTGGAGCGATCTGGAGGTGATCGAGCCAGACAACCTCCAGACCCAGCAGCAAACCTGGATCACCAACTACGTCCAGCGACTCCACGACGCGCTCCACAGCGCCAACCCAGCCAATGCCCAGACCGGCTATCCCGCGTATATCGACGTCAACTCGTTCATCAACCGGATCATCCACAATGAGCTGGCCAGGGAAGGTGACGCGTACCTGCGCAGCACGCACTTCTACAAGGACCGCGGCGGCAAGCTCGTCGCTGGCCCGCTGTGGGACTACGACCTGGGCTACGCCGCCTTCACCGGATTCGGTGGAATGGGCGGCTCCACGGTTCAGGGCTGGCAGTTCCAGCCGATGTTCGGGATGACCAGCACCACCGACTGGTTCCTCAAGCTCATGCAGAACCAGACCTTCTCGCAGCAGGTCAACAGCCGCTGGCAGCAGTTGCGCCAGGGCGTGCTGTCCAACGCGCAGATGAACGCCCGGATCGCGACCCTGACCTCGGCCCTGACCAGGGCAGCCCAGCGGAACTTCCAGCGGTGGCCCAATCTGGGTACCGCGACGGTCGGGGGATTTGGGACCCAGGTGACCCAGACCTGGGACCAGCAGATACAGATCATGAGGGACTTCCTCAGCCAGCGTGCCGCCTGGCTCGACAGTTCCGGGTGGCGGGTGTAAGGGACCGCTGCTCGCCGCAAACGCGGTGACCATTCCGGTCACGGTCCGCACGTCAGGGCCAGGACGGCCCGGCGAGGCACCAAACGCCCAGTTCGGGCTGGTTGGCGTGCGGGCCAGCGGG
This sequence comes from Micromonosporaceae bacterium, assembly GCA_016926535.1. Lineage (GTDB taxonomy): Bacteria > Actinomycetota > Actinomycetes > Mycobacteriales > Micromonosporaceae > JABDRL01. Next base: position 3,262 of record JAFGOK010000101.1, read on the forward strand.
GTGGTCGAGGGGCATCACGGATCTGGGACACCGAGTACGCTCCGCGAGTGTGACACACCCTCATGAGTTCCCGCAGATGCCGTTCTCTCAGCTCCTGATGGTGCGCCAAGCCGCGGCGGCCGAGGTGTTCAGCGGCATCGGTCAAGATGGCCACCCCGTGACCATCGTCGTGCTGACCCCGGCTGGAGCCGCGGATCCAGCGGTCCGGGCGGCCTTCTGCGACCTGGCGGGCTCCAACTCGTACTCGATCGTCTCCGGGCAGATCCCGGTGCACGCGGCGGATCTCGCAACGGCCCGCCCGTGGGTGGCCAACCACCAGTATCCCGGCCAGCCGGGGGCAGAGTCCTGGGTCGAGGTCCTGCCCGCGCCAGCGACCACTCCCGCCGACGGCTTCCCCGCCGCCCCCGCCAGCGGCTTCCCCGCCCCTGCTCCGGCCGCGGCGGCCCCGTGGACAGCGCCGCCAGCGGCCGCACCCTGGGCCGCCGCACCGCCAGTGGCCACGCCGTGGGCCGCCGCACCGCCAGTGGCCACGCCGTGGGCCGCCCCGCCGGCTCCGTCCAACCGCAACTCGCTCCTGGCGACCATCGTGGCCCTCTCCTGCATCGCCGTCATCCTCATCGCCGGAGTGATCACAGTAGTCGTCATGTCGAGCGAGCAGGACGAGCATCCGCCGACGGCGAAGAGTCCCGCCCCCTCGGTGGCTGGATCGCCCTCCCCTGAGGTGTCCACCCCCGGCACCGATCCCTCCGCCCCGACGGCCTCCTCGACGCCGGACACCCCCGATGCCGGAGAGCCGTCGCTGCGGGACGTCACCCCGCGCAGCGTCGTCGGGCCGACCTATGCCTCCGGGGATCCCACCTACACGATGGCCTTCAAGGGCTGGCCGTTCGCCTTCCGAACCGCCGCGTCGTGGGGCTGTCTGGGGGGCAAAATCGACTCCCTCCCGGATGCCAAGGCCTGGGTCTGCGTCGACGAGCAGAACTCCAGCGCCCAGCAGAAGATGAACATCATGATCCGCCAGTGCGCGACCACCTGCACGACCACGGAGCGGACCTCCATGAACAAGCAATGGTTCGACGCACCGGACCGGGCGAAACAGGTGTTTGATGACCGGACCTGGATCGTCGAGACCGCCAAGAACGACCAGGGGTACTACACCGTCGACCTCAGCCACTTCTTCGCTGACAGCTCGGGCACGATGAAGTGGCAGGTCGGGCTGTTCGTCCAGTCGCCGCCGGAGACCAAGGCCGTCGTGCAGAAACTCATGAACGACGTGGTCACCCAGGCTGGCTGAGGAAACGCTCCTTCGCTGACGGCACTCCGGATTCGGCCATCCCCGTTCCTCCCTGAACCCTCGTCGTCCGCGTATCCGACCGCAGGGCGTGCTGGACTACCGTAGGGCAGGACGCAGGGCGAGGTGGTGCCTCGACCGACCGCTGCTACCGGGGGACCACCGAATGGAAAAACTGGTCATCATCGATGCCGCGAACGTCGTCGGCTCAGTGCCAGACGGGTGGTGGCGGGACCGGGCCGGGGCGACCGAGCGGCTACGCGACGACCTCGCGGCCATGCGCTCCGACGCTCTCGGAGGAGAGCTGCTCCTCGTCGTCGAGGGCCAGGCCCGTGCGGTCGCCCCGGTCCCCGGGGTGCTGGTGGTCTCGGCCGAGGGGTCCGGCGACGACGCGATCGCGGAGGTGGTCCGCCGGGAGCGGCCCGATCGGGCCTGCCTCGTCGTCACCGCCGACCGCGGGCTGCGCCAGCGGGTCACCGCCCTGGGGGCGGAGGTCGTCGGCCCGTCGGTCCTGCGTCGCGAGTTGCGTGCCACCTGACGACCCGCACCGCTGTACCAGGGCGGGGCGCGCACGCCCTACCCCGGCAGTTCCACGCTGCGGCTCCCCTTCGAGACGTCCCGCATCAGTCGGAGCAGGGGGATGCCCAGGCCGTAGGTCGAGATCCTGCGGTGCGGCGTCATCCTGATGAAGCAGATGCCGGGCGAGTCCAGCGCCGCCAGTCCAGTGATCCGCTTCAGCCGACCAGACTTGATCAAATCCTGGATGTGCGGGTCAGTGGTTGCGAGCACCTGACCAATGCCCTGGAACTGCACGGCCAGCGGAGGGCCGACCGGGTACTTGCGGACCGGGATACACACGCCGATCTTCGGATTTTCCCGGATATTACGGACCTTGATAGTGCCTTCTCCGACGACGGAGTACAAATCAAGATCCACTGCGGCATACATGATCCCGACCGCTTGCGGCCGGTTCTTCGCAGAGGACGTCGCCAGCACGCAGAACGACTGTTTCGCTATGGCACGCCGGGCGATCTCCAGTTGCCGTGCCTGATCGAATGGTTCGGGGGTCGAAGCCGTTGTCATCAAGTCCCTCCAGATGGTCGCGGTGCACCGGATACCACCCATCATGGCGGACGGCTCCACAACATGGGTCACACCGGGAACATGACCACCAGCATCCAGCAGGCCAGCAGGACCACATAGCGGTTCCCCGGCCGAAGAACGGCTCGGACCAGCCGCCCAGAGGGGAATCTCGCCCGCCGCCGGCCCCTGATACTGGCGACCGCCAGCGCAACGCCGTGCAGGCAGGCCGTCAGGGCACACACCAGGAATGCGAGATTCAGCACCGCAGACAGCGGCCGGCTCGCCAGATCGAGGACATCCTCGACCGCGCTAGAGCCGATACCCGTCACCAGCAGGACGCCAGCGATCAGGCCCCACACCATCGCCCGGATCATGTGGTTGTTCGCGAGGTCGTCCCAGCTCTCCGGAGGCCCAAACACCTCACTCGGCCGCACCTCCTCCCCGCCGAACGCCCCGGACAGCGGCCTCCGAAACACCCACAGCAGTCCCCTGGCGACGTCAAACGCCCCTCCGAGGGACTCCGCTGCGATTCACAGCATCAGAGACCGACTTCCACCGTCACCGCTCCCGGTTGGTCCAGGACGATGGTCGCGGATCGACCGGCGGCGGAGACGGTGTACTCCCCAAGGAAGCCGCTCAGGTGAATCCGCCCCGCCTCGTCCGCGATCATCGTGGTCGGCGAAACCCACCACTCGTCCCGGATGAGCGAGCGTAGCGCCTCATAGGACGGTTTGCGCGTCCCGTCCGCCCGGATGAAGCCGCCCGGAGCACCGAGCCACGCCCCGTCCTGGATGCCCCAGTAGGTGATGCCCTGCACCGCCGGATGGGACATCAGGGCCCGGTAGTGCCGGACGATCTCGTCGGCTTGGCGTTCCTCGCCCTCCGGGGTCGTCGGCCACTGCGGGATCTGGTAGTCGTTGAGATCCACGATCTCCGGCGGCATGAGGTGGCCGGAGACGAGGGTGGTCTCAGTGAAATGGAGCGGCAGGCCGTACCGCGCGAACCGGTCACAGATGGCCAGGATCTTCTCCTCGCCCCAGTAGCCCTGGTGCATGTGGCTCTGCAGGCCGAGCGCGTCAATGGTGATGCCGGCCTCCAGCACGCCCTCGATCAGGCACTCGTACGCCGCCGACAGGTCGAAGTCGTTGAGCAGCAACGTCGCGCTGGGATTGGCCTCCCGCGCGGCGTCGAAGACCGCCCGGATCATCGGAATGCGCCCGAGGTCGCGGCAGGCCCTGGTGATCCCGTTGTCATCCCGGTCGAAGATCGGCATGATGACGACCTCGTTGATGACGTCCCAGCAGTCGATCAGGCCGGAGAAGTCGCTGACCTCCCGCGTGATCCGCGCCACCTGAGTCTCGATGATCTCGCTGGTCGGCAGGCCCCTGAGCCATTCTGCGCTCAGCGTGTGCCAGGCCAGGGGATGCCCCTTGGTCTGGCAGCCCCGCGCCGCGAACCAGCGGGCTGCGGCCTGGAGGCGAGCGGTGTCCGGCTGACCGCGCACCGGCTCGAAGCGGCTCCAGTAAAACGGCAGGGTCGCGGCGTTGAACAGCCCCAGCCAGTCGTCTGCCAGACGCTCCGTTTCCTGGGTCAGCGCTTCGGCGTCCCCGTTGGCCAGGCCGATGAGCTCGAAGCCGGTGCATCCGAAAAGAAACTGATGGCTGCGCTGGGCCACGCGGATCTCGCGGTCGGCCAGCGGGGCGCCGTCCAGGGTGAGCGTCACGGTGGCCTGCGCGGTGCGGTTGGCGGGCATTCCCCCATCCTAGGAATCATCACCATCGTCCAGGTACCGTGCCGGGCAGGGGAAGGTGGTGAGCAGTGTCACGCCGGTTCGGAATCCGCTTTGAACAACCCGTTTCCGACCTCTCGCCAGCGGCGGTCCTGGCGGAGTATCGCACCGCACCAGGGTTGTACCTGCACCTTCCGTTCTGCCAGACCATCTGCCCGTTCTGCCCGTACAACAAGGTCCGGTACGAGGCGGAGCTGGCGGCCGACTACCTCGACGACCTCGAACGCGAGGCCTCGATGTACCTTGCGACCCAGGCGGCGTCCTTCCTCTCCCTCTACGTCGGGGGAGGAACGCCGACCCTCTGTCTCGACGGGCTGGAGCGCCTGCTGAGCAGGCTTCCGATCACGGGTGAGCGGGCGATCGAGGTGCTGCCGAAGCACCTGACCCGCGCCATGGCCACGCGGCTGGGTGCGCTCGGGTTCACCTACGTCAGCCTGGGGGTGCAGTCGTTCAGCCCCCGCGTCCTGCGCCGGCTTGGGCGTCCGGGCACCGTGCGGGCCAGCCGGGCGGCCATCGAGACCGCGCTCGGGGCCTTCGAGTGCGTCGACGTCGACCTCATCTTCGACACGGCGTACGACGACCAGCAGACCCTGCTCGACGACCTCGACCGGTGTTTCGAGTACCGGGTGCACCAGGTGTCCACCTACCCGCTGATGCGATTCGGCTACACCCCGTTCGGCAAGGGCGACCATCATCGGGACCGGGAGCATGCGCTGCTGCGCACGGCAACGGAGCTGGCCAGATCGCACGGGTACGAGCGGCGATCGGTGTGGACCTTCAACCGGCTCGGGGCGCCGACCTACACCTCGATCACCCGGCCGTACTACCTCGGCTTGGGAGCCGGGGCCGCCTCCTTCGCCGGGGCGGTGTTCCTGGTCAACCACTTCGGACTCGATCAGTACCGGCGGGCGATCGGCGAAAGCCGCCTGCCGGTCGCCCGCATGGCACGGCTTCCCGGGGCCGCAGCCGCCGTGTACCGGTCATTCTGGCAGGCGTACACCGGGACCGTCCCGACCGGCGGTCGGGATCCACTCCTCGATCATCCCGTCTCGGTACTCCTCCGCGATCTCTCCGTGGCCCTCGGCTGGTCGAGGCGGGCCGGCGAGGCCGTGACCCTGACCGAGTCCGGATACGACCGGTACCATGACTTGGAACGCTGGGTCACGTACTCCCTGATCGAGCCTTTGTGGGCGGAGCTGATGACCGAGCACGACCCGCCGCGGCCCACCGGATCCGGGTCGGACGGGGGTACCCAATGAGGTGGTGGCGGACGCCCGGGGGCGGCCCGTCCTGGCTGCGACGGATCGGGTTCTACCTTCCCTATGCCTGGCGCTTTGTCGTGCTCCGGCGCGTCGAGCCGCTGATCTACGGCATCGCCGTGACGGACCGGTGCAACTTCAGCTGCCGGGGCTGCATCGTCGCCAACACCGGGCGACCGGCCATGTCCTGGACGCAGCTGGCCGGCGCGCTGCACGCGGCATACCAGCGGGGGTTTCGGGAGCTGTACCTCAGTGGAGGGGAACCGATGCTGTGGCGGGACGGGGCTCGCACCCTGACGGAGGTCATCGCGGAGGCCAGACGCATCGGCTTCTTCCATGTCCGTGTGTACACGAACGGGACCGCTGGCCTGCCCGCCTCGGCCGACACGGTGTGGGTGTCCATGGACGGGTTGCCGGACACCTTCATCCAGCGCCGAGGGGACCACTTCCACCAGGTTGAACGTGCCGTCCGCAGCAGCGGCCACCCGAGGATCGCCCTCATCTTCGTCATCGACCGGGCGACGGCCGGCGGCGTCGAGCCGTTCCTGCGCTGGGTGCGCGACTCACGGCTGCCGGTGATGGGTGTCATGTTCTACTTCCACACCCCCTACTACGGCTACGACGAGCTGTACCTGGACAGCGCTGAGCGCGCCGCGGTCATCGACGCGCTTGTTGGTCACATCCGGGCCGGGCTGCCGGTCATCAACTCCCGGGCGGGCTTGCTGGCCCTGCGCTCGGGCAACTGGCGTCGGCGCATGCCCATCGCCTCGGTCCTCGACGTCGACGGCGAATCGGTGTGCTGCCGCGCGGCGAACACCGTGTGCCCCGACTGCGGCTACGCCGCGTGCACCGAGCTCACCGGGCTCCAGCGACTCCGGCCGAGCGCTGTTCGCGGCATCCTCCGCTACTGGTAGTCCCAGCAGTGCAGGCCCACGGACGTTCTGTCATGGTTGGGTCGTTTCCGTGGCGGGATCACCGTCCATGGTAGGTCTCGTCCGTCGTTGGTGGGCCTCGCTCTTCGTTGGTGGGTTCGCCGTCCGTTGTGAAGTCTGCGCGCCGTGGGTGGTTGTGCCGGCTTCACTGCGCTGCACCGGTAGTAAGATCATCGATATCTTTGGTCACTGTCCGGGGGTAGTTACGGTGGGCACTTCCGACGCCGCCGATCGGCTCGGCGTGGGTCCCCGGCTGGCGTTCGCCGGTCACCCTTGAGATTCCCGGCCCAGAGCGTGGGGTGCGGTGAGTAGTGGCTTCACCCACCCGGGGTGGTCGTCGTGACCGGTCGGGTCGATCGTGATCGTCGTATCCGGTCAGGTGTCCGGCCTGGGGTGTACTGCGGCCCCACGTGCCCCGCTTTGTACATTTTGTTCCATGTTTGGACTCTTTAGCACTCGTTTAAGATTATTTGTGGTTGTTCGGACGTCTCGTGTCTCCACTGGGGAATGATCGTTTCCCATATTCCAGGATCCGGCATGGTCACTTCCCGTTATGCGGGATCGATCAATCCAGCATGCGGCACACCATCCACGGAGGACATTCAGTTGATCTCCGAAATCCTGACATAGAGGATAATACGACCACCACCATTTCCATGATCACCATAGCGCGGAGGGGAAAGGGGCTCCTGGGACCCTTTTCCCTCCGCGCTCACCCGGCGGGGACC
>JAFGOK010000590.1 GCA_016926535.1 Micromonosporaceae bacterium
CACAGAGCGCGTTGTGTCATGCAATGACTTTGCCACAGGAAATGGTGATATAAGACCATTTAGGGTTAAAATACTGCTTTAGGCTATCTGGGAGTCGTCCTCGCAGGCTACGTGCCATCCGGAATCGGCGTTCTCACCCCGAACCGGTATCGGGGTGGTCTACATTCCATTCCAGGTTCCGTCGACCGTACCTGCTGCCGGTCCTGCGGTCCGTCGACCGTACGATCCGCTGCCTGCCCCGGGGGGACGCTTGATCGAGCATCAGAGGGCGCTTGTCGTCGACGACCATCCGGTGGTCCGCAGGGGGCTGAGCACGCTCCTGGCCGAGGAACCGTGGATCGACGAGGTCGTCGAAGCCGCGAGCGCGGACGAGGCGGTCAGGGAGGCGGTCAGCCAGCGGGTCGATATCATCGCGATGGACGTGACCCTGCACGATGGGGACGGTATCGAGGCCACCAGCCGGATCACGCGGGTCAGGCCCGAGGCGAAGGTCCTCATCCTGACGATGTCCGAGGACGAGGAGATCGTTGCCAACGCGCTGCGCGCTGGTGCCAGGGGGTATGTCCTCAAGGACACGGATCCAGACACCATCGTCGACGCCCTCAAGATGGTCGCGGAGGGGCAGGTGGTGCTCTGCCCGAAGGTCAGCACGTCCGTCGCGGAGAACCTCCGTCACACCCAGGCAGAGCTACCGCCGCCGTTTGACCAGCTCACACCGAGGGAACGGGAGATCCTGTCCCTACTGGCCCGGGGAAACAGCAATGCCAAGATCGCCCGGCAGTTGGGGCTCAGTGAAAAGACCATCCGCAACCAGCTGTCTGCGGTCTTTATGAAGATCGGCGTTTCGGATCGGGTCCAGGCAGCCCTGCGGGCCCGGGAAGTTGGGCTCGGCTGAGCGTTCCGGGGCCTGGCATGGACAGACCATGGCCGAGGGGGAACAGCGGATCGTCGCCGTCCTGGGGGACGTCGGGCAGGCTCGCCTCCACCGCCGCCATGGTGCGCGGCAACTGGAAGGGCAGCCGGCCCTCCGGAACCGCCCGTCCGAAGATCACGTCCAGAACGGCCACGTCATCCGCTCCATACGTCGCGAGGAGGGCCGCGCTCCGCGTGGCGAGCTCCGGGATGACGGCTGGCCGGGTCAGCCCGATGGCCACGACGGTCGGCACCGCCTCCAGCACCGCCATGATCTGTTCGAGGCGCTCTGCGGGAAAATCCAACCGCCCGCTGGGGAAGAGGCCCTCGAATCGGGTCGCCCGCTGCTCGTGAGGGCTGGTCAGCCGCAGGATGGCCAGGTCAGCGGCTGCCGGGTCGGAGACGACTTCCAGGATCCCGGGGTGGGCAGCCGCCGTGTCCCGGTCGATGCCCTCGACGTAGGCGCGAACCGGCCGGGTGATCGGCAGCGTCCCGGGCGTCGCGCGCACCTCACCGCCCTTGAGCGCCGCCGAGTTGCTGAGCACGGTGATACTCCGTTCCTGTGCCCGCCGCCCGGCGGCGACGAAGTCGGCGCGGCCGACGATTGCCGCCGCAGCCTCCGGATCGACGAACGGCCGCTCGAACAGCCCCAGCCGGACCTTCTCCGCCAGCAGCCGCCGGACCGAGGCGTCGATCCGTTCTTCGGCCACCCGGCCGGAGCGGACCAGGTCGACGACCAGCTCCGTGCAGTACTCGCCCCCGAACTGGTCGACGCCGGCCTCAAGGAGCAGGAACACCCGATCGGCGTGGTCGAGGTGCTCGACCCCCCAGGCCCGAGCCTGGTGCGGCTCTCCCATGATCATCGAGTCGGTGACCAGGCCCCAATCGGTGCACACGATGCCATCGAAGCCCAGATCCTCCCGCAACAGGCCGGTGATGACCTCCCGGTTGAAGGCGAACCCGACCTCCCTCAGCGGGGTGCCGACGGGCATCCCGTAGCACGACATGACCTGGGTGACCCCGGCTGCCAGGGCGACTTGGAAGGGGGCCAGGTGATACGCGAACCGCCCGCCCGGGTACACCTGCTCCCTGCCGTGCGGGAAGTGCGGGTCCTCCCCGTCCTTCTGCGGGCCGCCGCCAGGGAAGTGCTTCACCATGGCGGCGACGCTGTCCGGGCCGAGGTCGGGCGAGTGACGCAGCCCCTCGATGGCTGCGGCGACCATGCGGCCGGCGAGGCCGGCGTCCTCGCCGAAGGTCCCCGCGACCCTCGCCCAGCGGGGCTCCGTCGCGAGGTCGGCCTGCGGATGCAGAGCCACTCGCAGCCCGACCGCCAGGTACTCCTGGCGCACGATGTCGGCGAACTGCCGGACCAGATCCTCATCCCGTACCGCTGCCAGGCCGGCCGGCTCGGGCCAGCGGGAGAACGACCCGGCCGACCCCGGGGCGCCGGGCCGGTCGTCGCAGGCGTGCCTGGGATCGGTGGACAGCGTCACCGGGATGCCGAGCCGGGTACCAGCCGCGATCTCCTGGACGTGGTTGTTCAGGGCTGCGATCGCCGCCGGGCTTCCATCGCCGAGAAGGTTCATGTGGCTGATGTGGCGGTCCCGGATGAGCCTCGGGGCACCGGGCCGACCCTCCAGCTCGTCCAGGGGCCTGCCGTCGGGGGCCATACCCACGATCGGATGGAACAGCAGCCCGACCTTCTCCTCCAGCGTCATCCGGCGGAGTAGATCCTCCACCCGCTCCAGGACGGGGAGCGCCGGGTCCCGGTACGGCGGGCTCGGGTGCCTGGCTGCCGGAGGCAGTGCGGAGGTGGACATGATCGGTTCCTTCTAGCCGGCTGCGACGATGGCGTTCCGGAAATCGGGAGCGAGGGCAAGGCTCTGCGGCACCGAGAGGTGGAGTGCGTCACGGTAGCGGATGAACCCGTCGGCCTGGGTGGTGCAGGTGGCGTCCGGGCACAGCGCATCCCAGGAGTCCAGCACCGTTGCCCCGGTCCTGGCCGCGACGGATGCCACGATCCGCCGGACGGGTCCCTGCCGGCGCGCGGCCTCGTCAACGG
>JAFGOK010000591.1 GCA_016926535.1 Micromonosporaceae bacterium
CTGATGGCCGCTGAACTGATGCTCAACGCGGTCAACCTGGTCCTGATCACTGCGGACGCGGCGATTCTGCGGACCATGCAGCCGGTGCTGCCGGCAACTGGCCAGGTCTTCGCACTCTTCGTCATTGTGCTGGCCGCTGCCGAAATCGGCATTGGCCTTGCGATCATTCTCAGGCTGTACCGGCTCCGGCAGATCGTCGCCGTCGACCAGATTCCGCTGACCGAACCGGAACTGGTGACCGCTGCGGTGGCCGGCCCCGCGCCCGCTGGCGGCGCTCTGGCCGCGACAGCGCTGACCGCTACCGGGTTGGACGACCGCCCATGAGTACAGAAGTCCTTGCGGCGGCACTGCCGGCCGCGCCGTTCGTTGCCGCCCTGGTCGGGCTGCTGCTGCCGATCCGGTCCCGGCGGCTGCCGGCCGTGCTGGCCGTCGGCAGCGCCTCCGTCGCTCTCGCCCTCGCCGTCACCATGGTCATCATTGGGCCGGAGAACGAGGCAGCCCAAGGCCTGACCATCGCCGAGTTCGGGAACCTGGCCGTGACCTACGGTGCGTGGGCGGACGGGACGGCTGGGCTGGTCGCTCTGGCCGTCGGTGTCGTCGCCCTCTGTGTCCAGGTCTATTCTGTCGCCTACCTGCGCGACGATGAGCGTTACGCACCGTACGCCGCCCAGATCAGCCTGTTCACCTCGGCCATGCTGCTGGTCGTCGTCGCTGGCGATCTGATCCCGCTGGTCATCGGCTGGGAGATCATGGGCATCTGCTCGTACCTGCTCATCGGGCATGACCGCACCCTGCCCGAAGCGCCGGGAGCGGCGGTCAAGGCATTCATCGTGACCCGGACCGGCGACGTCGGCTTCATGCTCGGCGTCGCGATCCTCGGAACCCAGGCCGGCAGCTTCCGGATCTCGGAGGTGCTCGCTCATGAGTACTCGGCGACGACCCTGACGGTGGCGGGCGTGCTGCTGCTCGGCGGTGTCGCAGGGAAGAGCGCCCAGTTCCCCCTGCACACCTGGCTGCCAGATGCCATGGCCGGCCCGACGCCGATCTCGGCGCTCATCCACGCGGCAACGATGGTCGCGGCCGGCGTCTACCTCGTCGCCCGGCTCTATCCGATCTTCACTGGCACCGCGCTGGCGGTGCTGGCCGTCTCGGCCTCGATCACGATGCTGCTCGGAGCGGCGACCGCCATGGCCCAGCAGGATGTCAAGAAGGTGCTGGCCTGGTCGACCGTCAGCCAACTCGGGTACATGACCGGCGCGCTGGCCGTTGGCGGTCGGGGCCCTGCCCTGCTGCACCTGCTCAGCCACGCCGGGTTCAAGGCGCTGCTGTTCCTGTGCTCCGGAGCGCTGATCCACGCGGTGGGCAGCAACCTCATGACCGCCATGGGCGGGATGCGGCACGCGATGCCCCTGACCTTCATCACGATGACGATCGGCCTCGCCGCCCTCGTCGGGGTGCCCCCACTGGCCGGCTTCGTCAGCAAGGACACCATCTTGGCGGCGGCGGAGCACGCCGCGACCGCCGGGTCGGGAGGGCACGAAGCTGCCGCTGCGGTGGCTGGAGCGGCCGGGGCGGTCGCGGCGGGATCCGCCCCGCTGTGGGCGGCCTGGCTGGTCTGGATCGCGGGTTTGATCACGACGGCGCTGACCGGCTGGTACGCGACCCGGCTGTGGCTGAGGACCTTCTTCGGTAGCAGCGCTGCGAAGCACCCGCACGAGCCGTCCTGGTTCATGCGCGGGCCACTGCTGGTACTCGCCGTGCCGAGCGCGTTGTTCGGGCTGGTCGCGCTGGCCCCCTTCGTCGCCGATCGGCTGGGGATGGAGGTACCGGAACCCTTCGCCACGGAGTCCCTGCTGCCGCTGGGGCTGGCGACCTGCGGGTCCCTGCTGTCGTGGTACCTGTGGCACCGGGCGCCCGAAGCGGACCCGGCGCGGGTGATTCCAGGTCGGCGGGCGCTGGAAGCGGCGTTCGGCCTCGACACGGTCATCGACGTGCTGGTCGTCAAGCCGGTCTACGCGATTGCCCGGATCGTCTCCCGCGCCGACTGGGTGCTCGTCGACGGGGCGGTCATGGGGACCGGCCGGGGGACGGGCGCGCTCGGCGCGCTGCTCGGCCGGGCCCACCGGGCGAGTCTTCCGAGGGCGGCGACCGCCGTCCTCAGTGGGGCGCTGCTCATCGCGGTCGCCATCGCGGTTGGAGTCGGGCAATGAACCAGGCCATGCTGATAGCGACCCTGGCCATCCCAGCGGCCGGGGCGATCCTCGCGGCTGTCCTCCCGGAACGAGCTGGCCAACTGGCCGGGACGCTGGCGGCTACGCTCGCCCTCGGCGCCTCGATCGCTCTGTTCGGTCACCCCGCGCCGCTGCCAGCCGGCGCTGAGGAACCCGCGATCCGGCCGTGGCATGAAGTGGACTACTCCTGGGTGCCGGCTTTCGATCTGCGATTCCACGTCGGGGTCGACGGAGTCTCGTACCCGCTGGTCGTGCTGACGGCACTGTTGACCCTGCTGTGTGCCATCTACACCCTCTGGCGGGCGAGGCAGACGGCCGGAGATGCCGAGATGGCCGGGGCCGGGGGCGGCCCCGATGCGGGCAACGGGCCCGCTGGCGGGGGTCGGCTGATGATTGCCCTGCTGCTGGCCGTCCAGGTGGGGATCACCGGGGTCTTCCTGGCCCTCGATCTCGTACTGTTCTTCGTCTTCTTCGAGATCGTGCTGCTGCCGATGTACGCGATCATCGCTGCCTGGGGTGGGCCGGACCGAAAGCGGGCGTCGCACAAGTTCGTGCTGTACACCCTGTTCGGGTCGGTGCTACTGCTGGTCGGGGTCATCCTGGTTGTCTCGAATTCCGGGACAGCCGACTTGGTCGCCCTGACGGACAACGTCCAGATGACGCGGAACATGCAGCTTGCGGCGTTCGTCTTTCTCGCGGTCGGATTCGCGGTCAAGAGCCCACTCTGGCCGGTGCACACCTGGCTGCCCGATGCGCACACCGAGGCGCCGACAGTCGGGTCGGTCATCCTGGCCGGCGTCCTGCTGAAGATGGGGACGTA
>JAFGOK010000592.1 GCA_016926535.1 Micromonosporaceae bacterium
CCATTGATGGTGTCGCGACAACGTACCTACGCGGCTGCTCGCGCGTGGGTGCCCGGTGGCCGTGCACGAATCCCTCTTGAATCTTCACTGCTGGTTCTCAAGTGATCCGCATTTCCCTTTCTACGCTGGTGGCGAGGGCTGCGCAGGGGCCATATGGCACTTGTCAGGCGGCACTTCGAGTGGTCGAATACGGCGTCCTGCGCGGGGGCTGCAGCAGCGCAGGCTGTGGCAGCGCACCACGGCGAAACGCTGGTCTACGCGATCGCGGCGGCTCTGGCGCGCCGGTACTTCCCGTAGGCCAGCAGTCCAATCGCGACCCCGATGCCGACCCCGAGGGCCGCTGCGGTGACAGGAATAGCTGGTTTCTGCCGTAGCCGGCGGCCCAGCGGAATGGGGTGCCGGAACTCCAGAGTCGGCCAACCCCTTTCTGCGGCGATCCGCCGCAGACCCCGGTCCGGGTTGACAGCTGTCGGATGTCCAACGATCTCCAAGAGCGCGGCATCGGTGACCGAGTCTGAGTATGCGTATGAATGGGCGAGGTCGTATGCCCGCTCCTGCGCGAGCTGACGTGCGGCGACGACCTTGTTCGGACCAGCGGCGTAGAACTCGACCTCTCCGGTGTAGTGGCCGTCCTCGACGACCATTCTGGTGGCGACGACGTCGGTGACACCCAACAGCGCGCCGATTGGACGAACCATTTCGTCCCCAGAGGTGGAGACAAGGATGACATCTCTGCCTGCGGCCAGATGGTCGTGAATCAGCTCTGCGGCCTCGGCGTACACATATGGCTGAATCAGCTCATCGAGTGTCTCGGCGACAATCTGACGAACCTGATCGACTCGCCAGCCTCTGCAGAGATCCGCGAGGAAGTCCCGAGTGCGGGCCATGGTCTGCTCGTCGGTGCGTCCGAGACGGAACATGATCTGCGCATATGCAGACTTAACGACATCACGTCGTCCAATGAGGCCATCACGATAGAACGGACGGCCGAACGCCAAGGCGCTTGACTTGGCGATGACTGTCTTATCAAGATCGAAAAACGCGGCGCTGCGCCCCACGGCGGGGAGTGTAGCGGCTTCGGGCGAGGTCTGGTGAACCATTTGACCGCGACCTGTTGGTGGCGCCCACTCGACGTGTGCCGGTTGGCTCAGGCATGCTTATGTTTGCGATGTGCTTTCATGTCTCACACGACATTACCGTTGTGTCCGGCATATCTACGCGCTCGGCGGTTGCTCCCCCCGCAACCGTCGAGTTGGTTCGGCTCGACCCCCCCGGAGCCGGACCTGACGGCCCCCGTCATCCCCCCGACGGGGGTCGTCCCCAATCTGGGGTCGCCTCCTGAGCTGTCTCCTTCCAGACGGTGCCGGTTGCCGGCCGGGATCGGCATAGCAGATCACCGGGTTTCGTGCCGCCCTGTCCACAAGCTGAGGGCTGTCCACAGATGCTGATCTTGCTGATTGGCTTTCGCAGCGGTCGGGGCCACGGTGGTCGTATTCGACATCGACCACATCGTGGAGTTACCCATGGCCAACAGGACCACGGCGACCGCGCTGGGACGCCGCCATCCGTTGCTGGTGACGGATGATCCTGACCTGCTGGACGACGTTCTCGGCATCGCCGAGCGATCAGGGGCGTGCCTTGACGTCGCCAGTGATCCGACGGCGGCGCGATCGCGGTATCCCGCCGCGCCACTCGTTCTGATCGGGGCGGGGACGGCGCTGGCGTGCGCCAGCGCCAACCTGCCCCGTCGGCCGGGGGTTGTCGTCATCGGCCGGGAGGCGGCCACTGACCCACCCTGGAGCGCTGCCGAGGCGATCGGCGCGGAGCATGTCGCGCTGCTGCCAACGGCGGCGCCCTGGCTCGCCGACCGGATCACGGACGCGGTCGGCCTGGGCAACGGGGGCTGCGGGCGGGTGGTCACGGTGCTCGGAGGCCGGGGCGGCGCTGGAGCGAGTGTCCTGGCCGCGGGCCTCGCTGTCACGGCGGCGCAGGGGGGCCTGCATGCGCTGCTCGTTGACGCCGATCCCCTCGGCGGCGGCGTCGATCTGGTGCTCGGGTGGGAAAACCTTGACGGTGTGCGGTGGCCGGCGTTGGCGCAGACCAGCGGCACGCTCGATGCCCCGTCGTTCGTCCAGGCGTTGCCGAGGCAAGGCCAGCTCTCGGTGCTTTCCTGGGACCGGGGGGATCCCGCAGAGGTGCCTGTTGATGCGATGGCCGCAGCGCTCGACGCTGGCAGGGAGGGCAACCAGCTCACTGTCGTTGATCTGCCGCGCCGGTTTGACCCAGCGGTGATGCTGGCGCTCGGGGCTGCTGACCTGGCGCTCCTCGTGGTTCCGGCAGAACTCCGGGCATGCGCGGCCGCCGCGAGGATAGCGGCTCGGGCGTCAGAGCACACCAACGTGCTTGCCTTGGTCGTCCGTGGCCCAGCTCCTGGCGGGCTCCGGGCTCGTGAGATCTCCAAAGCGCTCGGTCTGTCCAACGTTGGGACGCTGCGGTCTGAGCCTGACTTGGCCCGTGGCCTTGAGCATGGAGAACCCCCGGCGGGCCGTGGCCGAGGGCCGCTGGCGGCGCTGTGCAAGCGAGTCCTGGTCGACGTCGGGCTGGCGGCGGATTGGGCGAAGGCATGAGCGCCCGGTCCCCGTTCAACGGAGCCGATGCGGGGCAAACCGGTCGTCCGGTGCAGGCAATCGCAGCGAGGGTCAGGCGTCGCCTGGCCGATGGTGCCGATGATCCGACGCCCGAGGACCTCGTCGAGGCGGTTCTGGCACAGCCTGGCGCGGCACTTCTCGGAGATCGGACACTGCGCATGGTCACCGAGCGTCTCAACGCCGAATTCAGTGGTGCCGGGCCTCTCGCTTCGCTGCTCGCCGAACGGGGAGTGACGGACGTCCTCGTCAATGGCCAGGAGGTCTGGGTCGATCGCGGGGAGGGGCTTTGTCGGGCAGAAGTTGATCTTGGTGGGCCCGTCGGTGTGCGCAGACTTGCCCAGCGGCTCGCCTCGATCGGTGGGCGCCGCTTGGATGACGCCAGCCCCTGCGTCGACGCGCAACTGCCGGACGGAACTCGATTCCACGCCGTCCTGCCCCCGGTCGCCAGGGGAGGGCCGTATCTGTCACTGCGCACCTTCCAGCACGCGGCCGTGACCGTTGAGGATCTGGTCGCCTGCGGGACATTGACGGCTGAGTCGGCACAGCTGCTGAGCGGCATTGTGGCTGCCCGCCTGCCATACCTGGTGACCGGAGGCGCCGGCTGCGGCAAGACCACGGTGCTGTCCGCCCTCCTGGCCTTGGTCCCGCATCACGAGCGGATCGTGCTGGTGGAGGATGCGGCTGAGTTACGCCCAAGACATCCGCATGTCGTAGCGCTGCAGGCCAGGACGCCCAATGTCGAAGGGGCCGGTGTGGTTACCTTGCGTGATTGTGTCAGGCAGGCACTACGCATGCGTCCTGACCGTCTCGTCATCGGAGAGTGCCGGGGGGCCGAGGTCGTCGATCTCCTCGGCGCGCTCAACACTGGCCACGATGGCGGCGCTGCGACGCTGCATGCGAATGCGCCGGCGGACGTTCCGGCACGCCTCGAAGCACTCGGGCTGATCGGCGGGGTTCCGCGAGCCGCGCTGCATGCCCAGATCGGGGCGGCGCTGCGGGTGGTCATCCACCTGCGGCGGGCAGGGGGTGCCCGCGTCGTCAACGAGGTGTGTCTACTCGGTGCCGGCGCGGGTCACCTGGTGCGGGCGATTCCCGCGTGGAGCCGGGACTCCGGGCCGGGCCCTGGTGCAGCAGCGTTGGCCGAGCTACTGGCCTCAGGGTGCGAAGGTCAGAGGGAGGCTGGCGCATGACAGGGCGAGCCCGCCGGCGCCTGCGAAGGATCTTCGTGACCTCCTGTTCTGGTCGGCGGCGGGGGACGCCAATCACGAAACAGGCACTTGCAGCGATCTTGCTGGCCGAACGGCCAGGCATCGGTAGGGTGCTGGCAGGCATTGGCGGTGCGACGCTGGCGGGAGTGCTTGGCGGGCCAGTCGCCGCAGTTGTCTGCGGTGCCTATGCGGGCATCGGGATCTCCTACTGGCACACCTCGTGTGCCCGGCGCAGAGCGGCACGAGCCCGGCGGGAGTCCATTGACGCGATTAGCGAGATCGCTGCGGAGTTGCGGGCAGGGATGCCGCTGCTGGCCGCTGGTCGGATCCCCGATCCCGATGCCGCGTTCATCGTCGCTGCGGCCAGACGGGTGAGCGAGCGGCTCGGGGCACCACTGGCCGATCTTCTCGATCGGGTTGAGGCGGATCTCCGAGCCCGCACGCGAGCCGATACCGAGGTCGCAGCCCAGCTTGCCGGGACGAGGGCGACAGCCGTACTACTTTCGGCGATGCCACTGGCTGGGGTTGCGCTGGGGGCCAGTCTCGGGACGGATCCGCTGCACCACCTGCTGCACACCAGGGCCGGGGCCTTGTGTGCTCTGACAGCTCTCGGGCTGCAGTGCCTTGGCTTGCTGTTCACGTCATGGCTGGTCCGGGGCGTCACAGGCGCTTCGGGGAGTCGTGGGTGCCGCCAGACTCTGCGGCACCGCCAGGCACCCGTGCTGGCCAGCGGAGCGTTGAGGCGGGGGTGAGGGCGTGCACTGGCAGGCCAGAACAGCCCGGGCGTCACGGAGGGAGCGCAAGCAGGCCGTCGGCCAGTTGCCGATCGTGGCAGATCTGCTCGCCGCTGCCCTTCGCTCTGGTGCCACTCCGGACCTTGCCGCTCTCGTCGTCGGGGAGGCGGTCGGAGGGCCGGTCGGTCGGCGGCTCGTGAGGGTGGCTCGGGCGCTACGTCTCGGCATTCAGCCGGCCGAGGCGTGGCGGAGGTTGCGGGAGGTTCCGGAGGCGGAGCGACTCGCCCGCGCTGCGGTTCGCAGCGCGGAGAGCGGAACGATGCTGGCGCACTCGTTCGCTCGCTTGGGTGATGATCTTCGGGCGGCCCGATCGGGTTCAGCTGAGGCAGCTGCGCGACGGGCCGGGGTGCTCGGTGTCCTACCGCTTGGCCTGTGCTTTCTCCCGTCCTTCCTGCTGACCGGGGTCGTCCCTGTGGTCCTTTCCCTGCTGGCTAATTTTGTCCCATTTCAATGAGATTGGTTTTGATCAACGAAAGGGGTGTGTCGTGCAGAAGGTTCTGAGCGCCATGAAAGGAGACGCCGGGATGAGTACCGCCGAGTACGCGGTTGGGACCCTCGCCGCCGTGGCCTTCGCAGGGCTGCTACTCAAGGTCGTGACGTCTGATGCTGTCCAGCAAGCGCTCACCGGGCTGTTCGAGCGGGCTCTCGGATGATTCCCAGAGTCGCCCGAACCGGACGCGGCGCGGTGACGGCAGAGTTGGCCGCGGCAGCACCGGCGCTGGTCTTGATGTTGATGGTCGGCCTGACAGGTATTGAAGGTGCCGTCACCAGACTGCGGTGCTTCGACGTGGCAAGGGAAGCGGCGCTGGCTGAGGCCCGTGGCGGGTCCGGAGAGCAACTCGCGGAACGAAACGCGCCAGAGGGGGCGACAGTGACCATCCAGCGCGATGGCGAGACCGTCCAGGTGCGAGTGCGGGCGCCAGTTCGGCTACTCGCCACTTCCGTACCAGGCCTCGCCGTTGAGGGCACAGCCGTCGCGGCGATGGAGCCGACGGGGTGAGTCGACGGTCTGTGGATCCGGTGCAGACCGCCGCGCCGTCGGTGTCCGGGGCCGGGG
>JAFGOK010000593.1 GCA_016926535.1 Micromonosporaceae bacterium
CGTCGCGCTACCCGATATCCTCCGACGTCGAGGAGCAGGCGGCTGGGTGCCCCTGTCCTCCGGTACACCGCCAGTCGGGTCAACTCCTGCAGAGCCTCAAGGGTCGCGCCACGCGTCCCGACCAGGGCATGCAGCCGCCGGCTGCCCGCACCACCCTCGATGACCTCGACCATGGGACGTCCGCCCGCCACCAACTCATCGATGTCGCCGTCCAGATCGAGAATATCCAGCAGTCCCTCGACGTAGTCAGCAGCGACCTCGCTCTCGTGAAACAGGTCCGCGGATCTGTTCTTCGGCTCCTGGGTCGTGCCCGGGGAGCTCTCGTCCTGGACAGGTGCGGTCCTCAATGCGCCATCGCCGTTCTCCGCAGTCTCGGGTTTCGCCTGACTGTCCTGCTCTTGGGGCTCGTCCACGTCGGCTCCAGCAGTTGTCGAGGTGCTGGTGGTTTCGGTCACGATCTCATCTCCGCTGGTTCAGGGCGCCTTCTGCGCCATCACAGGACGTTCGTGAGGGGTACCGAGCATGGTCTCCAGAGCGTCGCCAGGCTTTGCCACGCCACGGTTTCACTTCACCTGGCGCCTGTTCTGGCCGCCCTTCTTGGGGTTGTTCGGCTTCGCCCCTGGTTTTGGCGCCGTGGCCTTGCGCTCGACGACCGGCGACGAATCGGCCTTGCCCTCGTCCGTTCTACCCTTGACCGTCTTGCCTCCCAGAGGCCGCGTCACCATCCTGCCGTTGGCCTTGCTCTTGGCGGAGGACTTGGAGCCGCCAGCCCCCAGCTTGGAGGCTAGGGCTGGTGGCGGGTACTTGTGCAGCACCCACGCCTGCTGGGCAAGTGAAACCAAGTTGTTGATCACCCAGTAGATAACCACGCCAAGCGGGAAGATTCCCCCTGAGACGAGCAACGAAAGGGGGATCCCGTACAGCATGAGCTTCTGCATCATGCGCTGCTGCGGTTCCTCCGCCCAGCCCGTCTTCAAAATCATCTGGCGGCTGGTCAGGTAGGTCGTCAACATCATGATCGCGACCAGGATTCCTGCCACGATCTTGACGTTGGTCCCGCTGGCGTCGAGCCGGGCAAGCTCCGCCGCCGTCGAGCTGAACTTCGCCGGAATCGGCACACTGAACAGACGCGCGTCCACGGCACTGTCGTACAGCGACTTGGTCCAGCCGTAGAGCATCGGCTTGTCCTTGCCGCTGAGCCACCGCAGAACGTGGAACAGGCTCAAGAACACCGGTATCTGGACAAACATCGGCAGGCAGCCCATCAGGGGGTTGACCTGCTCCTTGCGGTAGAGCTCCATGAGCTCTTTCTGCATGGTCTCCCGGTCGCCCTTGTGCTTGTCCTGCAACTCCTTCAGCTGTGGCTGGATGGCCTGCATCGCACGCTGGGACTTGATCTGCTTCACGAAGATCGGGAACAGGACCGCCCGAATCGTCAAGACAAGGAAGACAATAGCCAAAATCCACTGCCAGTTCGTCCCCAGCACGGAGTCGTCTGGCAGGACCTTGTCCCAGACGCCATGCCAGAAAATCAAGATCTTGGAGATGGTCCAGTACAGGACGGCCATCATCTCGCTAATCAACTTCATAGCTCCGCGCTCCGGTCACGTCGACGTCTGATTCGGGCGGCGTCCCGCGGCTGCGGCACCGGGTCGAACCCGCCGGGGTGAAAGGGATGGCAGCGCAGCAGCCGCCAGATCGCAAGGCCGATTCCGCGGATCGGGCCATGCACCATGATCGCCTCAAGTGCATAGGTGCTGCATGAAGGATAAAACCGGCAGCGCGCCGGCAGAGCTGGGCTTATCCAACGACGGTACGCGACGATTGGCGCTGAGACGATCCGGGCGCCCATGCCCCGCGGCGACAGCGGCCCCTGCGGTGACCCAGTCATCTCGGACCCACCCCACCCACCGGATCGGTACCGGCAACTCCGGCGCCCCCGCTGGCTCGTGACCTGGCACCGTCAGCCCGTCGAGCAGACCGGGAACTGGGTGACATCACGGCCGCCAGAGCCAGGACAAGATCTGTACGTAGCTGATCGGCCGTGACCTCCGCGGCCCCGGGCAGCACTCGGATCACCAGAGAAGTCCCTGGAGGAAGCATGTCAAGGCGCTCGAAGACGAAATGTCGCAACCGGCGCCGCACCAGATTTCGCCGGACCGCCGAACCAACGGCCCTGGGTACGACAAAACCGACGCGAGCCACGGCCGTAGCCGGATCGACTCGCGCCGGTCGATGTACCTGCTGATCGCCGGTCCCTGCTCCGGCCGTCCCCGGGACGGCGTGGACGACCAGCACCCCGCGCCTGGCCCTCCGGCCGGCGCGAATGGTCGCGGCGAACTCCGCTCGCCGCCGCATTCGGCATACGGCCGGGAGCACAATGCGCCTCGCTACAACGAACCGGTATCAAGCCGAAAGACGGGCGCGACCCTGAGCGCGCCGCGCATTGATGATCGCGCGACCGGCCCGGGTGCGCATGCGCAGCCGGAAACCGTGGGTCTTGGCGCGCCGGCGGTTGTTCGGCTGGAAGGTGCGCTTACTCACGTCTGGCTCCGTAATCGAAGGCTGCGGGGCGACCTGCCCCGCAACGGGTTTCATCAGGGCAGCGCACACCCTCGGGCGGCACGCCGTTGTCCAACGGTACCAGGTGACGGCTGCGGGACCGCGCAAGGGTACGGTCAACACCAAGCCTGGTCAATGAACGCCTCACAGCGACGTCAGTCCCGCTCGACAGTCTGCCCCGGCCAGATACCTTGGACGCCAGCCAACGGTTGAGAGGTTGCAGACAACGCTGTTAGCCTGCCCGGTTGCAGCTGTCTCACCCCGACCGACGGCCGGCCGAGGTGAGACCGGGGCATGAGGCCGAGTTGGGGGGATTCGGTAGATGCGGACGACGACGGAAGCCCACATCGTTCCCGTCATACCGGAAGCTTTCGGAACCGGGACGATCCGTCAGGCCGGATGACTCGTTGATACACAGGCTGTGGACAAGTTGTGGACAACGGGCTCGACGGCTGAGATGGCATGCGAAGAGCGGTGAGGGGTGGGGCACGTGAGGGACGCCGTCGACCTGGCTGAGGTGTGGTGCGCCGCTGCGGAGGAACTCGCCGCCGAGATCGGATCCGCTCAGCAGCGGGCGTATCTTCGTCTGACGCGACTTCGGGCAATTGTTGAGGATACGGCGCTACTCTCGGTCCCCGATGCGTTCACCCGGGACGTCATCGAGTCCCGCCTGCGCCCATCAATCACAGAGGCGCTCTCCCGCCGTCTCGGCCGGCCGATTCAGGTCGCGGTCACGGTCCGGCCTCCGGAAGACGGCGCGCCCCTTCCAGGGCCGCATCCGCCGC
>JAFGOK010000594.1 GCA_016926535.1 Micromonosporaceae bacterium
ATCGCGCTGATCTCCGCAGGCATCGCCAGGACGGCCCGGGGGAGCACGACCCGGGCGGTGACCCCGGTGACCGGGGATTGGACCAGCTGCACCTCGATGCCCAGATCCCGGGCGAGGTCGCCAACGACGTAGTGGCCGAGGAACCGGGTCGGCGCGACGGTGAAGCGCTCCTCCCCCCGCAGCCGGGCGTTGGCCCTGGCCAGGTCGTCGCTGGTCATACCGATGCCGTGGTCGACGATCGCGACGAGGTAGCCCTGCCCGAGCGGTCGACCGTGGATCTCGACGTCGAGATCCGGGGGAGAGAAGCTCAGCCCGTTCTCGACGAGTTCGGCCAGCAGGTGGGCGACGTCGGTGACATAGCCCCCGCCGACGAACGCCTCGTCGATCCGCCGCAGCGACACCCGGCGGTAGTCCTCGACCTCTGCGACGGCGGCGCGGATGACATCGGCGATGGGCAGCGGCGTCGACCATCGCCGTGGCGTCGTTTCCCCGACGAGCACCAGCAGGCTCTCCGCGTTGCGCCGCAGGCGGGTGGCCAGATGGTCAAGTTCGAACAGGTTGGCCAGCGCCGTCGGGTCGCCTTCCTCCCGTTCGAGCTGGCTGATGAAGTTCAGCTGCCGGCGCAGCAGGTTCTGGGTGCGCCGCCCGAGGTTCGCCAGGGAGTCCACGGTGTTCTGCCGCAGGCGCGCCTGCTCCACGGCCAGGCTGTAGGCCGTGAACTGCATCCGGTCGATGGCCTCCGCCACCGACAGGATCTCCCGGCTGGCGTGCTTGCCCGACCGGACCGGGACGGGCTGCCCGGTGGTCGGCGGAATCTCATCCGGCGTGCCGGCCTGCGCCATGGCCACGGCGGCCGGCAGCCGCCGGGAGGCGATGTCGTTGGCCTCCGCGACCAGGCCGCCCAGCGGCCGCACGATCGAGCGGCTCGCGGCGAGGACGAGACCGATGACCACGCCGACGCTGAGGACGGCGAGGGGGATCAGCCCGAGCAGCTCCCAGGTCGTCGTCTCGCGGATCTCGTCGGTGCGCTGGTGGATGTCCTCCTCGAGCGACCGCTGGGCCGCTCGCAGGTCCGCCATGACCACCATCGCGGCCTGCCACCACGCCTCCTCGTGGAAGCCGAGCTTCCGCCCGTCCGCAGCCCCGAGCGCGAGTTGCTCGTACCGGGCCATCTCCATCGCGGCCGGCGAGCTGAAGGCGGCCTCGACGGCAGCCCGCTGGCTGGTCGTCGCGTAGCGGGTGAACTCCGTCAGGGTGATCTGCCGAGCCGACCGGGCGGCGACCACCTGGGTGAACTCGTCGCCGACGAATCGTCCGGTCGCCGCGGCTCCCAGCGTGATGGCCGCCTGCGAGGCCAGGGCCTCCTTGGTGTAGTTGAGGGTCAGGAACGCCATGAGCGTCCTGCGGAGCGTCGGATCTGGTTCCGGCAGGTCGATCTCTATGCCGACGTCGACATGGTCGAGGGTGGCGATGCGGTCGCTGAAGTACTGGAATGCCGCCAACCGGTCGATGCGGCCGGCGTCGACCTGGGCCCGCTGGACGGTGAGGTCGTCGAGCTGCGCGAGGGCCGCAATGCTGGAACTGGAGGCCCGGCCGTAATCGGCGCCGGACAGCAGCCCTGCCAGCGCTGACCGGGCCTGGTCGACCTCGCCGCGAACGGTCTCCAGCTCCGGGCGGTCGTCGGCGAGATTCGACAGCACTCCGACGGTCAGGGCCCGCTCGCGCTGTAACCCGTCGACGAGGGTCTGCGTCACCTGGCTCGTCCGGATGACCCCGGTGACGTCATTGGCGGCCGCGTACTGCTCGAACTCCCCGGTGACCAGGAATCCGAGGAGGACCAGGAGCCCGACCAGTGGAACGGCGAGCATACCCATCAACCTCGCGCGAATGGTTCCGCGCTGAACCTCGTGTGCCACTGGCCCCTCCAATGCATCTGCCGGATCGAAGTATCACGGCGAATAGATGGGCCGATCGCACACTGAGTGCGGCGTTTGTCATACTCCATTCACAGGGGCCGCTGGAGGGGCGTACTGATCTCGACGGCGGTGCCCTGCGGGCCGGTCTGGACGTCCAGATGGCAGAACTGGCTGGCCATCCACAGCCCGCGGCCGCCGTCGGCGGACAGCGGGGGGCGCGGCGTGGCCAGGCAGCCGGGGGAGATCCCCGGGCCCCTGTCCCTGACCTGGCAGCGCAACTGGTCCCCGTCGCACCACATCCGCAACTCGCCAGCGCCCCCGCCGTGCGCGATGGCGTTGGAGACGATCTCGTTGACAGCGAGGACGAACTCATCCAGTGCCTGGCCAGCAAGACCGCAGGCCTGCGCCCGTTGCGAGGTCGTGCGCCGCAACGCGGACAGTTGATCGAGGTCGAAGGTCGCCTGGAGTACGTCACGCGCGCCCGGGGATGTGTTCATGGTCCACGCCGCTCCTGCCCGGTGCTCCAGGCGACCATACCGGGGAGGTGGGGTTACTGGCAGTCACCGAAGGGGTGGCTGACGGGAGCATCGGGTGACGGCGTACCCCGATCTGGCGAACGCCCGGGGCACGGGGCACGATGGACCCGCCATGACGCTTACCGATTACCTGCCGGACAGGGACGGGACCGACGGCGCGACCGTCGACCCGGACGCGCTGTTCGATGCCTTCAGCCGCTGGGCGGAGGATCAGGGCCTTTCCCTGTACCCGCATCAGGAGGAGGCCCTCATCGAGATCCTCTCCGACGCGAACGTCATCCTGAACACCCCGACCGGCTCCGGCAAGAGCCTGGTCGCCGCCGGGGCCCACGCGGTCGCCCTCACCAGGGGCGAGCGCAGCTTCTACACCGCCCCGATCAAGGCCCTGGTGTCGGAGAAGTTCTTCGCCCTGTGCGAGCAGTTCGGGCCGGACAACGTCGGCATGATGACCGGAGACGCCGCGGTCAATCCGGAGGCCCCGATCATCTGTGCCACCGCCGAGATCCTGGCGAACCTCGCGCTCCGGGACGGCTACCGGGCCGACGTCGGCCAGGTCGTCATGGACGAGTTCCACTTCTACGCCGATCCGGACCGGGGCTGGGCGTGGCAGGTGCCGCTGATCGAGCTGCCCCAGGCCCAGTTCGTGCTGATGTCGGCGACCCTGGGCGAGGTCAGCATGTTCCGCGACGACCTTACCCGCCGCACTGGGCGGCCCACGGCCGTCGTCGCCACCGCGGAGCGTCCGGTGCCCCTGCACTTCTCCTACGTGACCACGCCGCTGCACGACACCCTGACCGACCTGCTGACCACCTGGCAGGCTCCCATCTACGTCGTGCACTTCACCCAGGCCGCCGCCCTGGAACGCGCCCAGGCCCTGACCAGCGTCAACGTCTGCACCCGGGCGGAGAAGGACGCCATCGCCCGGATGATCGGCAATTTCCGGTTCAGCTCCGGGTTCGGCAAGACCCTGTCGAGACTCGTCCGGCACGGGGTCGGGGTGCACCACGCCGGCATGCTGCCGAAATACCGGCGCCTGGTGGAGACCCTCGCCCAGGCCGGCCTTCTCAAGGTCATCTGTGGCACCGACACCCTCGGGGTCGGCATCAACGTCCCGATCCGCACCGTCCTGTTCACCGCGCTCAGCAAGTACGACGGGGTCAAGCAGCGGCACCTGTACGCCAGGGAGTTCCACCAGATCGCCGGCAGGGCAGGCCGGGCGGGGTTCGACCCGGTCGGCAACGTCGTCGTGCAGGCCCCAGAGCACGTCATCGAGAACATGCGCTCGATGGCCAAGGTCGCAGGGCACCCGAACAAGCAGCGCAAGTACATCAAGAAGAAGCCCCCGGAGGGCTTTGTCACCTGGGGTGAGGCCACCTTCAACCGCCTGGTGGAGGCCGAGCCGGAGCCGCTGCGGTCGAGTTTCACTGTCAGCCACGCCATGCTGCTCAACGTGATCGCCCGCCCGGATGACGCCTTCGATGCCCTGCGCCACCTGCTGACCGACAACCACGAGCCGCGCAAGGCACAATTGCGGCACATCCGCAAGGCCATCGCGATCTATCGGGCGCTGCTGGCCGCAGGCGTGGTCGAGCGGCTGCCGGCGCCGGAACCCTCCGGGCGCACCGTGCGGCTGACCGTCGATCTCCAACTGGACTTCGCACTCAACCAGCCGCTGTCCCCACTGGCCCTGGCCAGCCTGGAACTGCTCGACCGCCAGTCGCCCAGCTACGCCCTGGACGTCCTGTCCGTCATCGAATCTACCCTGGACGACCCCCGGCAGATCCTCTCCGCCCAGCGGTTCAAGGCCCGCGGGGAGGCCGTCGCCGCGATGAAGGCCGAGGGAATCGAGTACGAGGAGCGGATGGAACTGCTGGAATCGGTGACCCATCCCCGACCCCTGGCAGACCTGCTGGAGGCGGCCTACGACCTCTACCGCCAGGGGCACCCGTGGGTGGCCGACTACGAGCTCTCCCCGAAATCCGTCGCCCGGGATCTCTACGAGCGGGCGATGACCTTCGTCGAGTACGTCAACTTCTACGGCCTGGCCCGGTCGGAGGGCCTGGTCCTGCGCTACCTGGCCGACGCGTACAAGGCCATGCGGCAGACCGTTCCGGAGGAGGCCCGCACCGAGGAGATGCTCGATCTCATCGAGTGGCTGGGGGAACTGGTGCGTCAGATCGACTCCAGCCTCATCGACGAGTGGGAGAAGCTTCGCAATCCAGACGAGGATCCCCTGGAGCGAGCGGTCGCCCCACCCCGTCCGGCCGGGGTCACCGGCAACCCCAGAGCCTTTCGGATCCTGGTCCGCAACGCGATGTTCCGGAGGGTCGAATTGGCCGCACTCCGCCGGTACCAGGACCTCGGTGAGCTCGAGCTGGACGCCGCGTCCGCCGCGTCCGCCGTCGACGGCGATCCCGGCCAGCACCGCTACGGCGGCGCTGCCAGCGGACCGGTCGACGACAGCGGTGCCAGGAGCCCGGTCTTCGACGCGGAGGCCTGGGCGGAGGCGATGGAGGAGTACTTCGACGCCTATGACGATCTCGGGACCGGGCCGGACGCCAGAGGCCCTGAGCTGCTGCTGATCACCGAGCATCGGGACCGGTGGGAGGTTCGCCAGATCTTCGACGATCCGGCCGGCGACCGGGACTGGGGCATCAGCGCCGACGTGGATCTCGCGGCCTCGGACGAGGCGGGCATCGCCGTCATCGCCGTCACCGCTGTCGGCCCACTGTGACCCGACGGCACCTGCCCGTGCCGGGTGCGCCGGGCAGATCCGCGAAGGTTCCTCAGCGCGGCCCGAGCACCACGGCGATCGTGTAGGCCCCCACGATCAGCCCAAGGACCGATCCGAGCGTGATCGACAGAACCGACCGTTCCCGCAGCCGGACGATGGCGGCAGCGTCCAGGGCGAGGCTGATGACCACCAGGAGCGGCACCGCCAGAGCGACGGCGACGGCGACGGCGCGAAGGATCCCGCTGAGCGGTGCGATGACGCTCCAGCACAGCGGCAAGGCGAGGGCTGGGATCGTCAGCCACAACGCCCATCGGCCGAGGTTCGTCTCGGGGTAGACCGGAACGTGATGGTGCTGACGCAGGTGCTCCTGCTGATGGTGCTGCAGATGCAGGTGGAGGATCATGATGGTCACCTCTTGCGTCCCAGGCTCCACAGGTCGTCCCCGCCGCTGAGGGTCAGGATCCTCCCCCGGAGGCGGTCGCGGCAATCGGCTGGCGGGCTGACAGCGGCCGGGCCTCGCCGATGAAGTCCAGCAGATCCTCTCCAGCCAGCATCTGCCCGTCGGCGGGCAGGCTCTGCTGGAGGCTGCGGATCGGCAGGCCGCCCTGGCGGCTGGACGCGGCCAGCACCACGTTGCCGGAGCGTCGCCCTCCCAGCATCTTCGCGGTCGTCAGCAGG
>JAFGOK010000595.1 GCA_016926535.1 Micromonosporaceae bacterium
CGCTGGTTGAACCATCGATCGCGGCTCAAGACCAGCCCAGAATATCAGGACATCGAAGTAAATTCACGGCGAACAATCGCTCGCTAGTGTCCCGCAGAAGTCCTGTCAGGGCTGGGTTGGCCTGGGGTATCGCCAGAGTTGGATGTGACGATCTCAATCAGCGATCATTCCCGATGGATCGTGAATCCAGGCGCAGCAACGGCGTCCTGTCGAGCGTCCGACGCAAGCCGCGCTCCTGACTCCCGCCGCAGCGATGCCGCTGTCAGGACATCGTCACCACCGACCGGATGCGCGCGGACGGTCCGGAGGACCGGAACCACTGTGGTCAGGACGACGACGCCCGACACCAGCAGGCACCAGATGTGCCCGAAGTGCGGCGTGAGCACGGCGAACAGGTACGGAGCGCCGAATCCGACGTAGGTCAGGGAGTAGAAGACCGCAGCGAGGCTGGCCAACTCGCCAGGCAACGCCAGGCGTTCCACCTCACGCAGGCCCGAGACCAGCAGCAGTCCGTAGCTTCCGCCCAGCAGGAGTGCTGCGAGCGGTACCAGCCAGGGGTTGCGGGTGAAGGCGACCAGCACGCCAATGCCGAACCCGGCAGCGGCGGTCGCAAGCCCTGCGGTGACGGCAACCCCATCGGCGCACTCCGCCAGGCGCTTGGCGAACGGCTGCACGAACAGGCCCGTGAGCATGGTCAGTCCCGTGTTCGCTCCGCTGAAGGCAATCGGGAGGCCACTGGGAGCCGTGGCGAGGGTGGGAATGACCGCAAAAGCGATGGTGACAGTCCCGAACACCCATGGGGCCCAAGGGGCCACCGCCCTGGTGA
Source organism: Micromonosporaceae bacterium (assembly GCA_016926535.1). GTDB lineage: Bacteria > Actinomycetota > Actinomycetes > Mycobacteriales > Micromonosporaceae > JABDRL01. The sequence goes on from JAFGOK010000595.1 coordinate 827, forward strand.
ACCGCGGATGGAAGGCCGCACGAGGCAAATGCGGGCCACCCGGCCGGCCGGCTGCGCTGGCCGGGTCGAAGAGGTCCGGTACATGCCAGACGGCGGGAACCGCCACTGCCATCAGTCCGATATGGAGCAGATAGGGTACGACGGTCGGAGCCGGCAGCCACTGTGCCACAAGGCTTGCGGCGAGCGGACCACCGCCGAATCCGGCGGACAGCGCGACGGTGACACGGCGGGCACCGGTGCCCACCGCTGTGCCGATGGACAGCTCCTTGACCCAGGCGCTGCCGGCCCCGATGGCCGCCCCCGCGGCCACCCCGCTGAGGAACCGGCCGGCGCACAGCAGCAGCGGCCAGGCTGATCCGGCCATGAGCAGCAGCGTCGCGATCATCGACAGCAGCACCATGGGCCGCATGACGAGACGGCGGCCCTTCCGGTCGGCGAGCGGGCCCGCAACGACCAGCGCCGGGATGAGTCCGAGAGCGTACACCCCGAACATCGCCGTGACCGATGCTTCCGAGAGGTGCCGGTGTGCCCGGTACACCAGCAGCATCGGGGCGAACTGGTTGGCACCCCAGCCGATGCCGAGAAGGGCCAGAGCGACACGACTCCAGGTTCGTGTCGTAACGGATTTCGACATCAGCCCCCCCTTAATAACCGGTTGAGGAGGTTATCATAGTGCCACCATGGGCCATAATAACCACCTAGACAGGTTACTGAACCACCGGTACCGTATTGATAACTCTCTGAGACGGCCATCTCGCTGGATGACGACCCGCCGAACCCGCCGTGGACGCCTGGCGGGATTCAGGCCTGCCGGCAGCGATGGTCAACCGATTCGATGATCGATTGGGGTTCACGCGTGACGATCAAGGTAGGTATCAACGGGTTCGGACGCATCGGTCGTTGCTTTCTCCGTGCTGCCCTGGAGCGCGGCACGAATCTCGAGGTTGTTGCGATCAACGATCTGGCCGACCCGACCGCGCTCGCCCACCTGCTGAAATACGACAGCATCGCGGGCCCGATCCGCCGCACCGTCGAGACCGACGGCCAGACCATCACCGTCGATGGCAGGAGGATCCTGGCATTCACCGAGCGGGATCCGGCCCAACTGCCGTGGGGAAGTCTCGATGTTGATGTCGTGCTCGAATCCACTGGCGCCTTCACCGACGCAACGAAGGCGCGATCGCACCTGGCTGCCGGAGCGAGGAAGGTCGTCATCTCCGCCCCCGCGAAGAACGAGGATGTCACGATCGCCTGGCGGATCAACGAGCAGACGTACGACCCCCGGGCGCACGCTGTCATCTCCACGGCGTCGTGCACGACCAACTGTCTGGCGCCACTGGTAAAGGTGCTCGACGAGGCGCTGGGCCTTGAAAGCGGATTCATGCTGACGGTCCACGCCTACACCCAGGACCAGAACCTCCAGGACGGTCCGCATCGCGACCTCCGCCGTGCCCGCGCTGCCGGCATCAACCTCGTACCGACGACGACCGGCGCCGCCACAGCGATCGGGCTGGTCCTTCCACGCCTGGCGGGCAAGCTTGACGGGTACGCGCTACGGGCGCCGGTGCCGACCGGATCCGTGGTCGACCTCACCGCACGAGTCGACCGGCCCGCGACGGTCGAGCAGGTCAACGCCCTGTTTGCCGAGGCTGCTGCCGGCACGCTCGCCGACGTTCTCGCCTACACCGAGGACCCCATCGTCTCCACCGATATTGTCGGCAATCCTGCCTCCTGCGTCTTCGACGCTGGGCTCACGAAGGTGCTCGATGGTGGACGGCAGATCAAGGTGGTTGGCTGGTACGACAACGAGTGCGGATTTTCCCACCGGCTCGTTGACGTCATCACCATGGTCGGAGCCGCGGGGTAGACAACCTCGTCTAAAACCGTCGGCGAGCAATTCGTTACGAAGGTCGAAGGGCAGTTAGTCTTGACTATGTTTGGCACCATCGCGCTATCGTTTACGTGAAATATTTGCCTCGCCAGGGTCAGTGACACCACTGCCATGCACATCATTTGTCTCTGGCACCTCACTCGCCCAGAGGGCGCGCGGCCAGATCCTTGGACCCGGCCTCGCGCCCCCACGGGGGCACACCTGCGATGGAGGGGAAATGAATGTTGTGATATGCGATGGCGAGGCGCTGGTCCGCAAAGGTATCCGGCGGGTGTTTGAAAGCGACCAGGAAATCGTGGTCACCGGCGAGGCCGTGTGCGGAAGAGAAGCCGCCGAGAAAGTACGGCAGGTCCGCCCGGATGTACTGTTGACGGAAATAGGGTTGTCGGACGGCAGCGGATTCGATCTGGTCCGTGACCTCGTCCAGGATCCGTCGACCCCGGTCGCTGTCATCGCCTTTCTCGCCCATCGCATGACCAAGGACGACATTCTGCGTGGTCTTCAGATCGGGGTCCGCGGATTCCTGCTCAAAAGTGACTCACCTGAGGAGGTCGTTGCCGGCGTCTGGTCGCTGTACTCCGGTCACGGCATCTTTTCGGCCTCGGCATTCAAGCTCATCACCCCCGCGCTGACCCGCACGATCGGGTGTGACCGGCACGTCCATCCGGTCGGACTCGACCACCTCACCAGGCGCGAGATCGACGTCCTGCGGTTCATCGCCATGGGCATGAGCAACAACGAGATCGCTGACTCGCTGACCGTCTCACCCGCGACCGTCAAATCGCACGTGTCGCGTCTGCTCTCGAAACTCCAGTTGCGCGATCGCGGACAGGCCATCGTGGCGGCCTACCGAATCGGTCTTGTCCGGGCGGATGACGGAACCGACAGTCAGACCACCGGGGTCGCCCCGGCCCTGGAACGCCTTTCGCCTGACGAGGCCCGGCAATCAATGATCCATCTGCCGGCTCCTGGAGCTCGATGGTCGCCGGGACCAGCCGCGGGCTGGACGCCGCATCCGTCAGTCGCCTTTCGCTAGCCCTGGTCCCAGGGCGGGGCAACGACACAGCTCACCCTTCCAGCACCGCGTACAACGGAATTCCGGCGATCCGTTCTCTGGCCTCCGGAAAGCGCAGATCCACGAGGACCGCCAGGCTGACTGGAACAGCCCTCGCCCGCTGGATCAGGTTCACCGTTGCCCTCGCCGTGCCCCCGGTGGCCAGGACGTCATCAACGACGAGCACCCGGTCACCGGGACGGAGCGCATCCCGCTGGACCTCCAGGACCGCCGATCCGTACTCCAGCGCATAGCCTTCGGTGTGAACGTCGCCGGGCAGCTTGCCGCGTTTGCGGACCGGGATGAATCCGGCCTCCAGGTGCTGGGCGACCGGCGCACCCAAGATGAATCCTCGAGCCTCGACGCCGACGACCTTGTCCACCGCGCCGAGGAAGGGGCGCGCCATCAGCGTCGTCGCAGTCAGGAACATGCGGTGGTCCGACAGCAGCGGGGCGATGTCTTTGAAGATGACGCCAGGTCTCGGGAAGTCGGGAACATCACGGATTCCGGTTCGCAGATCCTCGATCAGACGGTTCATGATTCACACTCCACATGGTGGTGCCTGCGCGGTGGCGTCGGTGCCGATACTCCTGGCGGAACACCCCGCCGCGGGCGGCTCTCTCGCGGGAGCCGGCGCGGGGCGGGGCGTCTCCGATCCGGTCGATGACTCCCTCAGGCGAGACTGACGGCGAACGGGGTTCCGGGTTTCACTGTCCAGGTCATGAGGAAACTGCCCTGGTTGACCCCGAAGGCGAGCTTGCCGCGGCTGTTGACGTAGCCAAGCGGCTGACCGAGGTCGACCTCCCCGAAGGTCGTACAGAAGGGAATCTCGCGCGACTCCCCTCCAACGGTGACCCGCAGCAGTTGGCCGAGCAACTCCTCCTGGTCGGCCAATGCGTCAACAGGCACGTTCGTCCACACGTTGCCGAAGTTCTTGTCGATGCGGGTGATCTCACCGTGGACCGCGCCATTGCGGCGGATGGGATCGAGGCATGGGAACCTGACGATCTGATCATCCGTCAAGGGCTGGCCAACCTCGTCGAGTGGAAGCCCTGCCGCCAGGTGCGCCGAGCATGTGGCCATGATGTCGCGCCCGGGGAAGGTCGGCGTGACGGGGACATTCATGACCTTCGGTGAGGTCACGGCGTAACACTCGACTGGCGCAATGGCGGCCAGCGCCGACGTCAACAGGCCATTGTTGGGAGCCACGAGGATCTGTCCCTTGGCGTTGCGGACAGCGATCGTGTCAACCCCGGTTCCCGCCTCCGGGAACACGAACGCACACACGACGGTTTCCGGCGGAAACGCCTCGGGGACGTCGGCCAGGAACGCCGAGCCTTCGCGGACGTCAAAGGGTGTCACCTGGTGGGTGATGTCGACGATCGAAACGTCGGGCGCGATGCCGCACATCAGACCCTTGCACAGGGCGTTGGCCTCGTCGGCGGTGCCAATGTCGGTGAGAAACGCGATGGTACGGAACTTCTCCATGAGTCAACCTCCAAGTTTGACGGAACGAGGGTCCACGCCGGAACGACGATTCAGGCGGCCCTGGTGGTCACTGCTGGGACGGATTCGAGGATCTCCAGGTCGGCCGCGAACGAGGTCGACCGGGTCACCTCCTGGCCCCAGACCGTCACGGCGACCGCCGCCAAGGCCAGGGGAACTGCGACGACGGCCGAGACGACGCCAATGGGCACTGTGGTCAGTAGCCATGCGATGACTGGTGGCCCGAACAGCCCTCCCGACTTGCCGGAACCCGCGGCCAGTCCGCTGCCCAGTCCCCGGCACGCGGCCGGATAGGCCTGGGCGGCGTAGGGTCCGATGACGGCAACGACGGCGCTAGCCCCGGTCAGCAACGCGACCAGTATCGCGGCCAGTGCGACGGGACTGCCATCAATGGGAACGACCGCGAGCGCCAGCAGCGCGGCGGAGGTCATCGAGGCGTACAGAGCCATCGTGCCTCGCGAGGACCATCGACTGTAGAGCCAGGCCGCCAGGGCCGTGCCAGGCAGCGACAGCAGCGACGCCACGAACAGCAGACGCGACGCGGATACTCCGAGCTTGGACTGGCCGAGCACGGTGGGCAAGAAAGTGAGAAATCCCCAGTAGACCGTGCCCCAGGCCAGTGCGTATCCGCTGATAATGAGGGTCTGGGTGCGCCAAGCGCCGTGCAGCAGCAGACTGGCGCTCCGGCCGCCCATCCGATGCGGGGGCACCCGCACCTCCACCCCAAGCCGTCGGGCCAGCCCTGCCGCCTCGACCTGGCGTCCCCGCGTGGCCAGGAACCCCGGTGACTCTGGGATCCACCGGTGGGCGGCGATCAGGGCCATCGGGAACGGCAGTTGTGCGAACCACAGAATCCGCCAGCCGGTCAGGGGTACCAGCACGGTGGCGAGGCCGGCCGCTCCGAGGTAGGCAGCGACTGCGATGAGACCGGCTTGCAGCACCAGCACACCGCTGCTGCGCCGTGGCACGACCTCGGCGGTCAAGGCGTACACCGTCGGCAGCATGCCCCCGGCGGACAGGCCCATCACCGCGCTGACCAGCAGGTGATCGGTGAAGGTGGGCATGGCAGCGTTGATGCTGGTCCCGATGAACAGCACCGCGGCCAGCAGCACTGCCGCCCGACGCCCGACGCGGTCGGCCAGATGTCCCCACAGCAGCGACCCGACGACGTTGCCTCCGAGAGCGACCATGGGCAGCAGCGCCACGTGCGTGGTCGACAGGTGGTACTCGGTGCGCATGCCGGGCACGATGAACGCCAGGGAGGCCGGTTTGAGCTGATCGACGAAGAGGGCGAAGGACATCACGACGATCAGACGGGTGCGCACCGAGCTGCCACGGTGGCCGGTCTCCGCGACCGCGGTGCACCTCCGCCCCATGGGGACGCTGGCCTTGCTCAAGAGCGCGACCGCGGCCAGTGCCACCCCGACGATCACCGCTGTGAGCGCCACCCACCGTCCACTCGTCATCGGCAGGCCAGCCATGGTGTAGTGCCGGTGGGCGCTCGCAATGAACTCCACGAGGAACTTCCCGATCCCCGCCAGGCACACCCCGACGCCGATCCAGAACAGCGCCGGTCGCGGCAGACGACCCACCGTCGTCTCGGACTCGACCATGTCAGAAGAACCCCATCTTCTGCGGGGCGTAGCTGGTGAAGATGTTCTTGGTCTGCTGGTACTGCGCGAGCGTCATCCGGTGGTTCTCCCGGCCTATGCCCGACTGCTTGTAGCCGCCGAAGGCCGCGTGCGCTGGATAGGCGTGGTAGGTGTTCACGAACACCCGGCCGGCCTGGATGGCGCGACCGCACCGGTAGGCGGTGGTGAGGTCGCGGGTCCACACCCCTGCGGCAAGCCCATAGATGCTGTCGTTGGCCAGCGTGACGGCATCGGCGAGGTCGTCGAACCGCGTGACCGCGAGGACTGGGCCGAAGATCTCCTCCTGGAAGATCCGCATCCGGTTGTCGCCCTCGAAGATGGTCGGCTCGACGTAGAACCCGCCGGCCAACTCCCCGCCGAGGTCCGCTCGATGTCCCCCGATGAGCAGGCGAGCGCCCTCGCTCCTGCCGACCTCGATGTAGGAGAGGATCCGCTCCATCTGCTCACTGCTGACCTGGGCTCCGAGCATCGTGTCCGTGTCGAGGGGATGCCCCTGACGGATCATCCGGGTCCGCTCGACGCCTGCGGCGACAAACTCCCGGTAGATCCCACCCTGCACGAGTGCCCGGGACGGGCAGGTGCAGACCTCCCCCTGGTTCAGGGCGAACATGACCATCCCCTCAAGGGCCTTGTCATAGAAGCTGTCCTGAGCGGAGGCGACATCGTCGAAGAACAGGTTCGGGCTCTTGCCTCCCAACTCCAGCGTCGCGGGGATGATGTGTTCACTCGCGTATTGCAGAATCAGCCGGCCGGTGGCGGTCTCGCCGGTGAAGGACACCTTCGCCACATCCGGATGCATGACCAGCGGTTTGCCGGCCTCGATCCCGAACCCGTTGACGACGTTGAGCACCCCGGGGGGAACGAGATCCGCGATCAGCTCCAGCAGGACATGGATGGAGGCAGGCGTCTGCTCGGCCGGTTTGAGGACGACTGTGTTCCCGGCAGCCAGTGCCGGGGCGATCTTCCACACCGCCAGCAGGATCGGGAAGTTCCAGGGAATGATCTGGGCAACGACGCCCAGGGGCTCGTGGAAGTGGTAGGCGACCGTGTCCTCGTCCAACTCGGACAGCGATCCTTCCTGCGCCCGAATCATGCTGGCGAAGTAGCGGAAGTGATCGACCGCCAGGGGCAGATCGGCGGCCAGGAGCTCCCGGATTGGTTTGCCGTTGTCCCAGCACTCAGCGACCGCCAGCCGCTCGAGATTGGCCTCCATCCGGTCGGCGATGGCTGCGAGGACGGCGGCCCTGCCCGCCGGAGGGGTACGCCCCCAACTGGCCGCCGCGCCCTTGGCGGCCTGGACCGCGCGGTGCACGTCCGCCTCGCTGCCGCGGGCCACCTCCGTGAACGTCTGACCGGTCACCGGCGTCGGATTGGCGAAGTACCGACCGGCTGCGGGACGCACGTACTCCCCATCAATGAAATGGTCGTATCTGGACCGGTATGCGACCACGCTGCCTGGTTCGCCCGGCGCCGCGTAGCGTGTCATTGTTTGCTCCTTTTCAGCACCGGGGTGCGACAGTGGTGGCGGGGCGGTCACCAGCGATGACGCGCCGTTCGGTAACGATCGCGGTGACCAGGTGCTTCGGGGTGATATCGAAGGCGGGGTTGTACGCGCGGGTGCCCGCCGGAGCCAGGTCGACGCCGCGGATGTGGCTGATCTCCGACTCCGGGCGTTGCTCGACTGGGATCGACGCACCGTCGGGAGTCAGTGGGTCGATCGTCGACTCCGGCGCTGCGACGACGAACGGGATCGCTGCGGCGTGCGCGGCCAGAGCGAGGCTGTAGGTGCCGATCTTGTTGGCGACATCACCGTTGGCCGCGATCCGGTCCGCGCCGACGACCACCGCATCGACCAGGCCACTGGCAATGACGAACGGCCCAGCCCCGTCGCACACCAGCCTGAAGTCGATATCGTTGCGTGCCAGTTCCCACGCGGTCAGGCGCGCACCCTGCAACAGGGGTCTGGTCTCGTCAACAACCACCTGGGCAAGATGGCCACGCTCGTGGAGGGTCCGGATGATCCCGAGGGCTGTCCCCCACTCCACGCAGGCCAGCTCGCCGGTATGGCAGTGGGTGTGCAGCCGCAGCCGATGCTCAGGGGATCCGCCGAGGTAGTCGGCTCCCCGCAGGCCGATGTGCCGGTTGATGTCAGCGATCTCGTCCACGACGGCAAGGGCTGCCATCTCGACCGCTGAATCCTCACTGCTGGCGATGGCCGGCAGTACCGCATCAACCCCCTGAGCCAGGGCGACCGCGGTCGGCCGAGCGGTGCGGATCCGGTCGACCGCGGTGGCCAACTGGTCGGCGGTCCATCCGGCGCTGCTCGCCTGCCGCACCGCGAGGGCCACCCCGAGGGCTCCCGCCGCTCCCAGCATGGGAGCACCGCGAATCTTCAGCGTGTGGATCGCCTCGACCAGGGCGTCGACAGTATCGATCTCGAGCATCCGCTCGTGGTGCGGCAATGCCGCTTGATCGATGAACATGACGTGGCCGTGTAGCCACTGAATCGCCCGCACGTGCCTCACCCCCCGACCCCGAACCCGGCCCTGGCCCCGGCCGACAGTCCAGCCGCGGGCGGTACCCGTGTCCGTCTCACATCAGCCCCGCAGCCAGATCCGCAGCCCGCCCGGTGTCTTCCCAGGGGAACCCGTTCCGACCGAAGTGTCCGTAGGCAGCGGTCTGGCGGTAGATGGGCCGACGCAGGTCCAAGTCCCGCACGATGGCCGCAGGGCGCAAATCGAAGAACTCCTGCACCGCCTTCGCGACACGCTCCGGATCCACCTGGGCAGTGCCGAAGGTCTCGATGGAGACACTGACGGGATTCGCCACACCGATGGCGTAGCCAAGATGGGCCTCGCACCGGGTTGCGAGGCCGGCAGCCACCACGTTCTTGGCCACCCAGCGGGCGGCGTACGCCGCAGCACGGTCGACCTTCGTCGGGTCCTTGCCGCTGAAGGCACCCCCACCGTGACGGGCCATCCCGCCGTAGGTGTCCACAATGATCTTCCGGCCGGTCAGCCCGACATCCGCTGGCGGGCCGCCGTGTTCGAACCGTCCGGTTGGGTTGACCAGGACCCGCACCCCGTCGTGGTCAAGGTGCTCGGGCAGGCATGGCTCGATCACCAGTGCCCGGATGTCGGGGACAATCCGCGACTCGAGTGCGACTCCACGGGCATGGTGGGCCGAGACCACCACAGTGTCCAGCCGGCGCGGCTGGCCATCCTCATACTCGATCGTGACCTGGGTCTTACCGTCCGGCCACAGGTACGGCAGGTCCCCGCAGCGGCGGACTTCGGCCAACCGCCGGGCGAGGCGGTGCGCCAGCGAGATCGGCAGCGGCATGAGCTCGGGGGTCTCGTCACAGGCGTAGCCGACCATGAACCCCTGGTCGCCGGCACCCTGCTGGTCGAGGACGTCCACCTCCCCGTCGCTCGCACGACTCTCCAGCGATTGCCGCACGCCACACGCGATGTCCTCTGACTGCGCATCGAGAGCGACGATGATGCCGCAGGTGGCGGCATCGAACCCGATGGCCGGGTCGGTGTAGCCGATATCGGCGAGCGTCCGGCGAACCACCGCGGGGACGTTGATCTGCGCATCGGTCGAGACCTCGCCAGCCACGACGACCAGTCCGGTCGTCACCAGAGTCTCGCAGGCCACCCGCGCCTGCGGGTCACGACCCAGCAGTTCGTCGAGCACCGCGTCAGATATCTGGTCTGCCACCTTGTCGGGATGCCCCTCGGTCACGGATTCCGAGGTGAGTAGATGTCGCCTGGTCATTTCGGCTCCGTCTCAGTTCATGAATTCAGAAAACGTGCGGAGGCAAGGGCCGTCCCGCATTCGCAGGTCCTCGAATCGGGCATGGTGGAAACCAGGGTCAACAGCAACTTCCGCAGATTCTCCTGATTCGACGCCAGCACCTGACGGACTTCGACATGGGAAACCGGGCCGTCGCTGCCACCGGACACCCCGACGTCGTAATCGGTAACCAGCGAGATATTCGCGTAGCAGAGTTCGAGTTCTCTGGCGAGCGCCGCTTCCGGGGCGCCAGTCATGTTGATGACGGTACATCCGCTCGTCGCGTATGCGGTTGACTCGGCCCTCGTGGAAAAACGTGGCCCCTGAATCACCACCATTGTGCCGGTCTGATGCACCGGGAGAGTGAGTCCGGCCGCGGTCTTGACGATCAGCCTCCGCTATTCAGGCTGTGACCAACAATCATTTGGATCATGCTGTTGAGCTGCGTGAACGCGATGATGACGTCCGGTTTGGTCC
>JAFGOK010000596.1 GCA_016926535.1 Micromonosporaceae bacterium
ATGCCTCCTGGCCGTCGACATGATGAAGCAGACAACGCGACTGGAAGTGTTGTCGACACGGTAGTCTTCGGGCACGGCCGAGCCAGCGCGGTGCCGCCCGTCGTGCCTTCCTTCCTGCCACCGGTCTCCCCGGCTGCCCATGGCGACCTCCACCCCCTCCACCACGTCGTGGGCGTCCAGGCCGGTCATGATGATGCCGCCGGTGTCCAGGGACTCCGGCCGTTCAATCGACTCCCGCAGGGTGATCGCGGGGAAACCGAGCAGCGTGGAGTCCTCCGCGATGGTCCCGGAATCCGACAGCACGCAGGCGGCGCCCAATTGGAGCCGGTTGTAGTCGTGGAAGCCGAACGGCTCGTGGAAGACGATGTGCTCCGGCAGATCCCATTCCCCGAGGGCCTCCAGCCGTTTCCGGGTACGCGGATGGGTGGAGACGCAGATCGGCAGCTGCCAGCGGGCCTGGAGCGCGACCAGGCAGTCCAGCAGCATCCGCAGCCGTTGCGGAGCGTCAACATTTTCCTCCCGGTGCGCGCTGACCAGGAAGTACTCTCGCTCCTCCAGCCCCAGCCGCGCGAGTACCTCCGACGCGTCGATCCGGGGGCGATAGTGCTCGAGCACCTCCCGCATCGGCGAGCCGGTGACGAGCACCCGCCGGGGGTGGAGTCCCTCAGCCAGCAGGTTGCGCCGGGCGTGCTCGGTGTACGCCAGATTGAAGTCCGCGACGTGGTCGACCATCCGCCGGTTGGTCTCCTCCGGGACATTTTCATCGAAGCAGCGGTTGCCAGCCTCCATGTGGTACACGGGAATCCGCATGCGCTTGGCCATCAGCGCGGCGATACAGCTGTTGGTGTCTCCGAGGACGAGCACCGCATCGGGGCGCTCGATGTCCAGCACCTCCTCCGTGCGGATCAACGTTTCGCCCAGTACCCGGCCGAGCGAGCTGGTGTCGACGTCCAGCAGGTGGTCGGGGCTCCGGATGCCGAGGTCCTGGAAGAAGACCTCGTTGAGCGCCGCATCGTAGTTCTGCCCAGTGTGGACGAGGACATGGTCGACGGTGTCGTCGAGCCGGGCGATGACCCGGGAGAGCCGGATGAGTTCCGGGCGAGTGCCGACGATGGTCATGACTTTGAGCATCAGCGGGGGTCCGTCCTGGTGGTGTAGCAGTTCATCGAACGGCCCTCCCTGGTGCGGAACGTCTCAGACAGCACCCAGCCCTGCGCCTGGTAGAAGCGGTTGACAGTGGCGTTGCCGTTCGCGTCGGTCGTCAGAAACGCTGTGCTGACGCCTCGCCTGGCGACCTCGCTGGTCCACTGCCGCAGCAACCGGCGCCCGAGCCCTGTGCCCCGCGCCGAGGGGACAACGCAGATCGAGCTGAGCAGCGCGCCCCCGGAACTGCCCGGGGCGACCCCGCGGTAGGTCACGGCCCGAAGCAGCCGGGTGACGGCTGCCGGATTCCGCGCGACGGCCTGGAGGCTGGCCAGGATGAACCCCAGGCATTGCCGCTGGAGGAGGCGCTTGAAGAATCCGGCCGGCGCGGTCGTGCCGACCACGGCACCGAGGATCCTTCCCTCCCGATCCCGGGCGACGACGGTCACGGCGCTGGAGTCCTTGAGAAACCCCCGATACAGCTGCACCAGGAAGGGCTCGCCCAGGGCGCTGAGGAAGAAGCCAGGGAACGCCTGCTCGTGCAGGCGCGCGACCTGGCGGACCTCCCCCTGCTCCAGCGGGCCCAAGGCGACCGCTTCGGGCGTACCCCCAGGTTCTGGTGGTGCGACAGGCGACAAGACGGTCATGATCACACCCCGGCGGTCTGCAAGGAACCGGTCGCGACAACGGGCTCCGGGAAGGTGTCCGGCCGCGCGGGATCGAACAGCTCGTTGCTCCAGAACAGCGTCGTCAACGCACGATTGCCGGTATTGGTGATGTTGTGGGTCCACAGCGTCGGTATGTCCACGATCGCCGGACGGTCCCCGGCCACCGCGAACGAGACGATTTCATCGTGGAACAGCCTGCGTAGCGCGATCTGCGCGGTGCCGTCGAGCACGACGAATCGCTCGATCTTGCGCAGGTGGAAATGCTCGCCGCGAGTGACCCCCGGCCTCGTCGTCGAGAAGAACGTCTGCCCCGGCCCTCCCTGCGATCGGATGATCTCGACCAGGCTGCCCCGTCCATCGGTCCGCTGCGCCGGCCGGATGGGGTAGTGGGCTGGAAACAATGCTGCCCGTAGCGTGTTGAACAGATCGATCTCCAGGTCGGTCAGCAGTGCTGGCAGGTCGCCGGTCGCATACACCTCACGGAACGCCCGCAGGGTCTGGTACACCCCGAGCACCGTCGTCCCCGTCCCCTCCGGAGCGAGCCGGGTCGGAGCGGGTCGGGCCGGGGATGATGTGAGCCCGTCAATGAGCGTCTGGGCTGCTCGCTGGACATGGAGAAGAGCGACCGGCCGGTCAGCGACGGGTGGAGTCTCCCCGTTGACCACAGCGTGGGCGAAAGTCGCGACGAACGAGTTGTACCTCGGCCGCCCGTGCTCGCCGAAGAGGTTGGGA
>JAFGOK010000597.1 GCA_016926535.1 Micromonosporaceae bacterium
AGTTTACTCCGGCCGACCCCACCAGACACTCCCAGCGACGAGACGGCAGCTCGTTTGCCTGGAGCGTGCCCGACCGCCTGTCCCAGCGCCATGGCACAGCCGTCAACTGCTCGACCTCGCGGGCAGCGTGACCGTCACGGTCGTACCCTCGCCGGGGTCAGGCGAATCGAGACCGATCGTCCCGGCATGTACGGTGATGAACAGCGCCCGACCCCGGGTCATCAGGATGCCGCCGTCGGCGTCGGACGGGTCGGATCCGCCAGAGCGAGCCAGCAGGCGGTCCATCCAGAAGTCGGTTCCCGACTTCTCGGCGTAGTAGATCGCCTGCATCATGGATCCGGTCATGGTGATCACGGGTGGTTGCTCGATGGCTGGGCCGGTGAACGTCGGGTAGCCGATGGTCTGCGCCGCGCTGGCCGGGCCAGCCGTCGCAACCAGGCTCCCAGCGAGGACAGCGGCGGTGCTGACCAGTGCGAGCGACCGCCGGGTTGTGCCGATCATCGCCACCGGGTCTCCCAGCGCCAGCAATGGCCTGGCACAGCTCCTCCAGCACCCGGATGTACACCCCCAGCTCGTCGAACCAGCAATCCTGGGTCCCGACGAACGCCGCCGTGGTCCCGGCATAGCCGCAGGCCTGCCCATGCCGATCCGTCGTGGTCGCCCAAACGCGACGGATCTCCGACAGCGCCGCAGCCAACTCGCACGCCGTCCGCCCGCTCCGGGCAACCTGCCCAGGGCTCACCACCAGTCCTGGTCCAGGCACACTCGCCACCAGCCATCTCCCCCATGCACGCACCGTCACCACGATGCGGAAGCGGCGCCATGGTATCCAGCCTGTCGCCAACCGCGCTGCCCCCAGGCAGTATTCATCCGCCCACGACCGGCCAGCCCTACCATGAAGACCTGCCTGCCTGCTTGCCTGCCTGCCTGCCCAACCGCCCCACCCAGTACCAGGGGAGCGAAACAACAATGAAGATCATTGATCTCCCGGACGACAAGAAGGAACTATTCTGCCTCTGCCTGGAGGACTGGTCGGCGGAGGCCAGGGAATCGGGGCCAAAGCGCCGGCAGTGGCTGGACCGGTGCCAGGCGCGCTGCGGGTTGCGAGCGAAGCTGGCTCTCGACGACAACGGCGTCGAAGGCGGCATGATCCAATACGGGCCGATCGAGCACTCGTGCGTTGACGGTACTGGCCTCCACTTCGTCTACTGCATCCACGTGCACGGCCACCGGCAGGGCCGAGGCGACTTCCGCAAGCACGGCATGGGAAAGGCCCTCCTGGCAGCCGCAGAGGAAGACGCCCGGCAGCTGGGAGCCAAGGGGATGGCGGCATGGGGAGTGTGGTTGCCATTCTGGATGAAAACATCCTGGTTCAAGAAGCACGGGTACCGTGCGGCGGATCGCCAAGGCATCGCGCAACTGGTGTGGAAGCCCTTCGCGGATGACGCGCAACCCCCTCGGTGGTTTCCCAAGGTTTCGAGGCTCCCCGAGCCCGTCCCCGGGAAGGTGAACGTCACGGCCTTCAGCAGCGGCTGGTGCCTGGCGTCGAACCTCGTCTACGAGCGCGCCAAGCGCGCTGCCGCCGAGTTCGGCGACCAGGTCGTTTTCCGGGAAATCGACACCTCGGAGCGCAGTGCTGTCGCCGACTGGGGCGTCTCAGATGCCGTGCTCGTTGACGGCAAGAACCTGCAAAAAGGGCCGCCACCGAGCTACAAATCGATCCACAAGGCGATCGCCAAGCGGGTCGCGCGGCTGTAGGCCCGTCATCCGACCACGCCCCCGTCGTCGTCCATCTTGACCTCGACGGGATCTCACAAGATCACTAGCACTAGCGTAGGGCGAACTCGTCGAACAACTCCGCGGCGGCCTGCGGGGTACGCGTGTCAAACATGTAGGACCGCACCGTGCCCGCACCAGAGTCCAGAATGGAAAATGCTGTGATGTCGTTGCTGGCAAGGTAGGGCAGCGGCGTTCCGCTGGTGCCGGTCAGGGGCTTGACTGTCGGCACGATCGGGGTCAGCCCGCCGGGATCTCCCTGCCCCACGAGATCCGCACTGGTCGGGCCTGGCCGCACGGCACCGGACAGGGCGTCGAACACGCCCAGGGTTCCGTTGACATTGGAGGTCTCCAACCAGTGGACTCCGGCGGCGTTGCGGAACCGGTTCCAGATGTGCGAGTGCCCGTTGAGGACCAGATGCACGTTCGCGCGGTTCAGCAACGGCTCCACGTCCCGCAGGATCTGGTCGTCGGCGAGCGGGTAGGAGTACGTCACGCTGGTCAGCTTACCCGTCACCGGGTCAAGTGATTTGGCCTGGACAGGGTCGGTGAACGGCGGGGAGCTGTTCCAGCCCAGTCCATGTGACGGCCGGTGGAACATGACCACCCGGTACCGCGCTCGCCTGGCTTCCTTCGAGCTCAGCGTGCGCTCCAACCAGGCGTACTGCCGGGAGCCGCGCTTGATCGGCTCGAAGAGGAAGTCGCCATACCCCCAGGTGTCCTCATTTTCCAGGCTGTCCGCAGCCTCCTGAAACCTCCCCCGGCCGGTCACGGTCGGGCTGCGCCAGATCCCCGCAGCGAACAGGCTGACCAGGAAGACCTCGCCAATGGTGCGGCTGTACCAGCGGGCGCCACCCTCGTCACTGCGCGGGTACGGGAACAACTCCTCGTAACTGGTGGTGTTCCAGGAGTGCTGGGTGATCCAGGTGTCCCGCTCCACGCCGCTGGGTTGGGTCTGCTCCCACCGCCGGGTCGCGACGTCGAGCGGTTGCGGATCCTCGAACTGGCTCTTCAGCAGGGAGGTCGTCGACCAGCGCCCCATCACCTCGTGGTTGCCGATCGCAGGGAAGATCGGCGTGTGCTGAAGGACGGGCGCGCCGTGATAGGTGCGCCCGCCGATGTCCTGCGCCGCCCGCCCGGTCATCGCGGCGAAGAACGCCGGAGCCGCGGTGCTGTCGAACCACTCGCTGGCCCGGTCAGGGACGTTGACGAGATCGCCAGCCATCAGCACGCCGTCGAGTTCCACACCGATGGTCTGGGACACCAGTTCGAGATTCGCAGCGGTCATAGGCTTGAGCTGGTGATCGCTGGTGAGCAGCAGGCGAGCATGGTCCTTGGCTGCGAGAGCGGGGCGCAGCGTGTACACCTTGGATACTGTCGCAGTACCGGCGGCGTCGACCGACACGACCCGGTACGGACGCCGCCCGCCCGAAATCGGCCTGACCTCCGCCATGTGCTGCCAGATCTCGCGGGATTCCACCGCCGTGTAGCTGCGGTCAGGAACCTTGGAAGCACTGTCCTCGCGCAGCTGGCTCAGCCGCCGGCTGACCGCCTTGAAGCGCCGGCAGCGCCCCCTCCCGGTCGACGACCGGCCGTTGCCGGTATCGCGGGTCGCGACCTCCAGCGCTTGCGCCTCGGTCATGCTCGCCACGGACTCGCCGACGAGGACCACCTGGAGGCTGCTCGCGCTGTCGGTGTGCCACACCACCCGGACTCCCTGCCTGGATGGATCGAGAAGGTAGGGCTCGCCCAGGAGCGCAGGACCTCCCAGTGCCGCCGCCGGAAGAATCTCGGCGTCTCCCCCTGATTCCTCTGGCGAGGCGCATCCCGTCAGGACGGTAGCCGCTCCGGCGAGGGCCGCTCCCTGACCGCTCCGGCCACGCACCGCCCAGGTCAGCACCCTCCTGGCCCAGGCACGGACCCGCGTTGTGCCTGCTTGGGAACCCCGG
>JAFGOK010000102.1 GCA_016926535.1 Micromonosporaceae bacterium
ACCAGTGCGCCATGCGCGAGATTGACCACGTTCATGACGCCCCACACCAGGGAAAATCCGACCGCTACCAGGCCGAACATGCATCCCTGGAGCACTCCGTAGAGCGTCGCCTGGAGAAACTGACTCACTCCGTCACGCCCCCACCGCTGGCCACTTCAAGTCGGCCTCCGCGGAATCCTTCGGCCACACCGCGATCTGCTTGCCGTTCCGTACCTGGATGACGGCCATCGGCTTGCTGACGTTCTGACCAGCGGCGTTGAACTTGAGCACCCCGAAGAACGACTGCTCATCGAATTTCGAAACAGTGTCGCGCACCTTCTCCGGATCGAGCGAACCCGCCTTCTCAACGGCCAGCGCGAACGTCAGGCACGCCGCAGTGGCCTGGGCGTTGTGATACTGGGGTTCGCGGTTGTTGTACTGCGCCATGAAAGTCGCGTTGTAGTCGGCCGCGGTACCGAACCACTTGTCCTCGCCCGCGGTCTTCTTCGTCCATTGTGTTGAGCCAAGCACGTTTTCCGCGAGACCGCCGAGGGTCTTCGCGAAGTCGGGAACCGGGGGCGCAACGGTCTCCGCGAAGCCGCCCTTGGGCTTGATGCCCAGCTCAGCAGCCTGCTTGATGATGGCGACCCCCTCTGCGAGGTGCACCGACCCGATGATCACATCTGGATTCTTCGGCTTGATCTTCGTCAACGCCGAGGAGACGTCCGACGTCCCGTTCGGGACGTATTCCTCCGCGAGAATCTGGAATCCCAGCGCTCGGGCCTTCTCGACAGCGCCCTTCGTCGCAGTCTTCGAGAAACCGTCGTCGGCCGAGATGAAGGCAACCGTCGTCGGCCTCGGGTTGGCCAGATCGTAGATCGCCTGCACCATACTGGCCGCGTATTGGCTTGCCGGCGCCAGCACCGCGAAGGTCCTCTGGTATCCCTTGGTGAAAATCTTGTCGTCGGCGCCGGAAGAGTCAATCATGACCTGGTTGTTGCGCTCGATGACCGCCGCTGCCGCCTCGGTCGTCGCAGAGCTGTACGGCCCGAGAATGAACTTGAGGCCCTTGTCATTGAACTGATCCACCAACTGGGCCGCGGTGTCCGGCTTCGAGGTGTCGTCCTGGTACTGGATATCGAGTTTGAGCTTCTTGTTCCCGACCGGGACGCCCCCCTTGTCATTGATGACCTTGGCGCAAAGCTCGTACCCCTCCTTGGTGAGCACGCCTTCGCGAGCCAACGAACCGGTCAGCGACAACGACGCACCCAGTGACAACGTCCCGGTCTCGACGTTGGCATCCGGTGTCGCCTCGCCTTTCGAACCACATCCAGCGACCATCACCGTTATCAATGCCACGGCCAAGCCGCCGGCCAGTGTCCGGCTGTTCATCCGTCCGCCTTCCTGTTGACAACGAGTACGGTTCGAAACCGCACCGCACCGCAACGTAGTGGCGAGCGAATGTGGATTAGAAGATCACTGGGGGACGATTTGAGGAAAACCTGAGCTTTCTTCCCCGAAATAATGTGTAGTTAACACAAGCTAATGAATCCCTTCACGTGCGCCTACTCTTCGCTTTCCGCATCCTCCTCAGTGACGTCTGGCAGGTCATACGCTGTCCGAAGCGCCTCGGCATCGACCCGCCGGCCGGTCTCCTCAAGGACGGCGATCAGCGTCCACACCGCGGATCGGTGTACCGCCGTGTCGTCTGGGGACGCTGCGATCACCGATCGCAGCGCCTCTTCCCCCTCCGGGAGCTTGCCAAGCCCGAGCAGCAGCCTGGCAGTGAACAGTTCCGCCTCAAGCGCCTCAGCGAACGCCCCGATCGAACGCAGCCGTCCGGGGGCCTCGGCCAGCCGCTCGATGGCCTCCGCCGGCTGGTCCACATTGGCGAGCACCTGGGCGGCGTCCACATCGAGCATGGCGGTCTCGTACATCGACGCCTCGTCCCCGGACGGCAGCGACTGGATGAACCGCTCTGCCTCCGAGAGCCCGGCAAGGCCGGCTGCCGGCTCCCGCGTCCAGCTCAGAGCAACAGCCCTCGATCGAAGCACCCTGGCGGCGTCGTGCGGCAGAGCCGCGGACCGGTAGCACTCGTGCGCCGCAGCGAACCGCGCCGCAGCGGCCGCGTCCCGGTCGGACCGGAACAGGATCCTTCCCGCGTCCTCGTGGATCTGCCCCCTGGGGGTGAGGTTGTCGAACCCGTCCAGGCGAACGACGAGATCATCCAAGACGGCCAGGGCCTGATCAGCCTCATCGAGATCTGTGTAGATCTTCGAAAGCCGATACCTGCACCGGTCAGCCGCGGCAGACATACCAGCGGCGCCGAGCGCCCGGACGGCGGTCTCCCCGGTCTCCGCCGCCTCCGTCAGATCGCCTGCGACGTGATAGGCGATGGCCAGGTCGAACAGGGCAGAGGCCGCCGCGTGGTCCTCGCCCCTGGCAACAAGCTCTGCCACAATCTCGACCAGGTCCTCAACAGCTTCCGCGGCCCGGGGGGAGTTCGCCAGCAGATGTGCCCGGTGGGCGCGGGCCTGCTCAACGACCTGCTCGTCGTCACTGGTCCGCGAGGCGGCGTCGAAAGCCTCAGCGGCCCCGGCGTTGTCGCCCATCCCCTCCAGCGCATGGCCAAGGCAGGCGCTCGCGAAGCCCGCCATCTCCGGGTGGTCGAGCTCGCCTGCGAGCTCGACCACCCGCCCCGCAAGATCGCAGACCTCGGCAAACCGGCCAAGTGCCAGCAGGCAGAACGAGCGGGTCAGCCAGATCCTCAGATCAGCCGCTTCGGATGAATCGCTCGGGCGGGCCTGCTCCGCCCGGTCGGCCGCCAGCAGCCCGTCCTCGAACTGGCCATTCGCGCACAATGACTCCGCCAGACGCAGCTCGCACCGCGACAACGCCGGCAGGTACTCGCTGCCGCCCGAGCGCAGCCAGGCGAGGGCCTCCTCGATCATCGGAATACCGCGGTCGGCCGAGCCGATCCGGGCGAGTGATCGCCCGAGCCAGGTCTCCGCGATCCGCGCCCTGCCCTCGTTGCCGCAGCGCCGGTACAGCTCGGCGGCCTCCCGCATGGGCCGCTCCGCGGCGCCGTGGTCATGGTCGCGAATGACGTAAACCTGTGCCTGGAGCTCGCGAGCGCGGGCACGCTGCCAGTCCGGCAGTGTCTCCACGGTGGGGCAGCGCTCCGTGAAGATCTCCCACAGCGCGATCGTCCGGCACTCGTCATCGCTGGCGAGCAGTGCCTGCTCTGCGAGATCAAGGAGCTCATCGGCCTCCGGCAGGGACCCCGCGGCATCCCGCTCCGCCAGGTAGGCCCTGGCCTGTGCCCGTGCCCGTTCCCGCCGGGCCCGTCCCTCGATCGTGCCGGCCGAAACCGCCGGGAACGTCGAGGAGCCCGCGTGAGCGGTCGACCTGGTCGAGGGGGGAGCGTCCCCGGCGTCCCCGGCGTCCGCGGTCCCGGTGTCCGCGGCATCCGCAGTGTCGGCTGCGTCGGCGGCGACCGGCGCCGGTCGCCGCGAGCCGGCATCGGTGCGCGCCTCCGCCGGCAGCACAGCCCGGCGGGCGGTCGCCCGAGCGACCGCGGACAGCGGCAGGTACTCCACCATCGGCTCAGCGGTCAGCCTCCGCGCGATCTCATCCCCGCAGGCGCTGGTGCCGTTACGCGCGTCGAACCGGCCGCTGAGCGCGAGGGCTGACGCCGCCAACTCCTCACTCAGCCGCTCGACGGCCACATCACCAGCTTCCCGGTCAGCGGTGGCTCTGCGGTACACCGTGAGGTTCCCACGTCCCGCTGCGACCAGGCGACCGAGTACGAGCGCCGAAGCCATGGAGAACTCCATGGCGGCCCGCGGGGAGGGCGCGCGGTCGAGCCAGTCGAGATGCCGCTCGATCAGCTCCAGCCCTCTGGCTTCATTCCCGGTCAACCCGCAGAACTCGACATGCTCGCTGATCTCCGAGAGATCGGCGAGCCGGTCCCGGAACCCCCGGTAGCCCCGGACATGGGCGTCCCGCGCCTTCTCGTGCTGGCCAGTGCGCAGGTACGGCACCATCAGCGCCGTCAGCATGCTGTGCGGCTGCTGATGACACGTCAGCTTCCCTGCGAGGACCGGCTCCGCAAGTGCGATGGCCTCCTCATCCCGGCCACGATCGACCAGGTGGGTCACCTTGCTGGTCGGATCGCACCCCGCACAGTCGGAGTTCTCGTCGCGCGGCGCGGCGCACCAGACTCTGTTGCCCATTTGAGGTGGCATTGAGGTCTGTGCTGGTCAAGGTCCACGTGAGGGCGTTCAGGTGGTTTGAGAAGATCGTG
>JAFGOK010000103.1 GCA_016926535.1 Micromonosporaceae bacterium
CGAGGATCTTTCAGAACAGGGTCAACTCGTCCCGCTGCACGCCACGCAGGGCGTCGTAGTCGAGGACGACGCAGCGCAGCCCTCGATCCTCCGCGAGGGTCCTGGCCTGCGGGGCGATACTCTGCGCCGCGAGAACCCCGGTGACCGGGGTCAGCAGGGGGTCCCGGTCGAGCAACTCCCGGTATCGCGTGAGCTGCTCCACGGCGTCGATCGTCGCCCGCCGCTTGATCTCAACCGCGACGGTCGCATTGGCGGCGTCCTTGCACAGCAGGTCGACCGGGCCGATGGCGGTGGGGTACTCCCGCCGCACCAGCGTGAACCCCTCCCCAAGGGTCGCCGGGGCCGCGGCGAGCAGTTCCTGGAGATGCGCCTCGACCCCGTCCTTGATCAGCCCGGGATCGATCCCCAGCTCGTGGGAGAAGTCGTGCAGCACCGCTTCGATGGTGATCCGCAACTCCTCCCCCGCCTTGTTGACCACACGCCAAACCCCGGGAGACTCCTCGACCCGGCAGGGTGGGCTCATCCAGTTCAGGGGCTTGTATGCCCGATCGTCCGCATGGATCGAGACAGACCCGTCCGCCTTGACCATGAGTAGCCGGGTTGCGAGAGGGAGATGGGCGGTCAGCCGGCCGATGTAGTCAACCGAGCACCGCGCGATGACAAGCCGCACTGGCAGAGGGTACCGGAGTCTTCCCCTGCCCTCTGAGCGCGGGCGGTGCTCCCACCTCAGCAGCCCCTCGATGCGGGCTGGCGCGCGGATGCCATGCTGAACAGCGTGTTTGAGGTGCTCACCGGCATGGGCCTGGCGACGTCCGCTGGGCTGAACGCGTACATCCCGCTGCTGGCGATCGGTCTGCTCACCCGGTACACGGATCTCATTGATCCCCCAAGCGGGTGGCAGTGGCTCTCCAACGGCTGGATGCTGGCCATCCTCGCGGCCCTGCTGCTCGTCGAGATGGTCGCGGACAAGGTTCCGACGGTTGACCATGTCAACGACGTCCTCCAGACGGTCGTCCGCCCCACCTCCGGCGGCCTGGTCTTCGGCGCGTCGTCGACCTCGCAGACCGTGACCGTCGATGACCCGTCGGCCTTCTTCGACAGCCACCAGTGGGTCCCGATCGTCGCGGGCGTCCTGATCGCCCTCGGGGTCCACACGGCCAAGGCCTCCGCCCGCCCGGTCATCAACGCTGCGACCTTCGGCCTCGGAGCCCCGATCGCCAGCGCGGCAGAAGACGCGGCCAGCGCCCTCCTGTCCGTCATCGCGATCGTGCTGCCGATCCTGGTCATCGTCGGGTTGGGCGGGCTCGCCTGGTCCTTCTGGAGGGTGGTCCGGCGGGCCCGCCGCCGCAGGTCGGTGGAGCGAGCCGTCCTGCAGGAGGAACAGACCACGATCACATATCGAGTGGATCCGCCGCCCCGCTGACCCGCTCGGCTGGGACGCCGAGCGACCGCAGATCCGAGACGAAGTCCGGGTACCCCCGGTCGATGTGGTGGACCTGGGCGACCTCGGTGACCCCCTCGGCGCACAGGCCCGCGATGACCAGACCAGCCCCGGCACGGATGTCGGTCGCCGTGACCGGGGCCCCGGACAGCCGGTCCTTGCCCCGGACGACAGCGTGGTGGCCGTCGGTACGGATATCTGCCCCGAGCCTGGCCATCTCCTGGATGAACATAAACCGGCCGTCGAAGATGTTCTCGGTGATCAGGCAGGATCCGTCGCTCACCGAGGCTAGGCCCACCGCCATGGGCAGCAGGTCGGTCGCGAATCCGGGATACGGCAACGTCACCACGTCAACCCCGCAGGGGCGATCGGTCATCGACACCCGGAACCCGTCCCGGTCCTGCTCGATCGCCCCACCAGCACAAATAATCTTGTCGAGAGCGATCTCCAGGAATCCTGGGTCGATTCCACGGACGGTGACGTCTCCCCTGGTCATCGCTGCGGCGAAGGCCCAGGTCCCCGCGACGATCCGATCGCCGATCACCCGATGGGTCACCGGATGCAGCGCACGAACCCCGTGCACGACGATCCGCGAGGTCCCAGCACCGATGATCGCCGCGCCCATCTCGGTCAGCATCTCGCAGAGATCGATGATCTCCGGCTCTCTCGCCGCGTTGTCGATCTCAGTGGTCCCGTCCGCGAGCACCGCCGCCATCAGCAGGTTCTCAGTCGCTCCGACGCTGGGGAAATCGAGCCAGATCGTCGCCCCGTGCAGCCTCGGGGCGGTCGCGATGACGAACCCGTGCGCCCCGGTCACCTCTGCGCCCATCCGCTGCAGGCCGTCGATGTGCATGTCCAGACCGCGGGAGCCGATCTCGTCGCCTCCGGGACGCGCCACCTTGACCTGGCCACAGCGGGCGATCAGCGGTCCCAGTACGCAGATCGAGGCGCGCAGCCGGCGCACGAGATCATAGTCCGCTTCCCCGTCGAGCTTCTCCGGCACGGAGATTTCGACCCGGTCACCGGCCTGCTCGACGGCACACCCGATCCGGCGCAGCACCTCCGCCATGATGGTGATGTCCGTGATCTGAGGCACGTTGGCCAGCACTGTTGTCCCTGGGGCCAGGAGTGCGGCAGCCATGAGCTTCAGAGCGGAGTTCTTCGCACCGACCACGGTGACCTCGCCAGCGAGCGGTGTGCCGCCGACAACCCGGATAAGATCCACGCTGCACATCGTAAGGTGCTTCACATCGCCACGACCGGTACAGGTCGATGGTTTGCCACGACAGCCGGTCACCAGCGCCCGTACCCACGGCCACAGCCCTGCGCGCTAGGCTCGCCATCATGGCTGGCGTCCACCTCACCCGCATCTACACCAGAACCGGCGACGACGGAACCACGGCGATCGGGGATGGTTCCCGGGTCGCGAAGACCGATCCGCGCATCATCGCGACAGCCGACGTCGACGAGTGCAATGCGGCCATTGGCGTCGCGCTCGCGCTCGGCGGGCTGGCCGACGATGTCCGGGCAGTCCTGACCGCCGTGCAGAACGATCTGTTCGACCTCGGCGCGGACTTCTGCAACCCGGTGCTGCCGGAACGCGCGGGGACCGCGGGGGGAATGGCTCCGCTCAGGATCACCGAGGGCTACACCCTCCGGGTCGAGCGGTGGTGCGACGAATTCAACGCCCGGCTGCCCAAGTTGCGCTCGTTCATCCTGCCCGGGGGGACACCTGGGGCTGCGCTGCTCCACCAGGCCCGCACGATCGCCCGACGCGCGGAACGCTCGGCCTGGATGCTGGCCAGGGCAGAGGCCGAGCGGACCAACCCGCAGGCCCTGGCCTACCTCAACCGCCTGTCCGACCTGCTGTTCATCCTCTGCCGAATCGCCAACCCCGCAGGTGACGTCCCATGGGTGCCCGGCTCCCAGCCGACGATTCCCTAGCGAACGTCCGGGACCGTCTCTAGCGAACGTCCGGGACCGTCTCTAGCGAACGTCCGGGACCGTCCCTGGCGAGGCCTCGACCCACGAAAGGAAGCCCGCCATCGTGCTGAGCGCCATGGCGATCTCGACCGTGCCCTTGCGGTTGGCGCAGCGGAGGATGGTCCAGTTTGCGGGCAGGACCATCCGCTCCCGCTCGTCCGGCACCCGCCGCAGCGCGATGGCGAGATCCCGCCGGGAGAGCACCCGCCCTGGCTTCCACGACAGGCTGAACATGCGATACCAGCGAAGCTCATCGCCGACGAACCGGCCCCGCCCGATTGCCCAGCCCCGGCCATCCACAAAGGTGTGCAGGCGCACACTGAGATCGATCGTGCCACCGTTGCGGGCGATCAGCCTCCGCCTCGCGAAGAACGCCACCAGTATCAGGACCAGGAGCAGGGCGACGAATCCGACTGTTTCGAGCACCCGCATCCCAGCCACCACCTTCTAGTGCGCGACCCGCGCTTCGCTGTGTTGACAGGTCTCGGCGAGGATCGTCGCTCTCTCTCCAGTCACGGAAAGAAAACCGCTACTGACCTCGTAGCAGCGCTCCTCGCCGCCCGGCCGTTTGACCCGTACCAGGCTCGGTTCTGCCAGCAGGCCGATGAGTGGCTGGTGTCCAGGAAGGACTCCAAGCTCGCCCTCGGTTGTCCTGGCGACCAGCATCTCCGCCGCACCAGACCAGATCTTCGCCTCGACTGAGACGAGATCAACGTGCAGCAGCTTGGTCACTTCGTTACTCCTCGTATCGCCCCGGAGGGTACCTCCGAGTGTAGACACTGCATGGTCGTCAGATCCATTACGTCGGTGATGTCTGGCGATTCACTCACGTATGTCACAGCCAGCGCCGTTCCCATCCATAGGGAACACGGCTACTGGCGCATGAGCTCGTGCGCCTTCCGTTCAAGATCCTCAAGTCCACCACACATGAAAAAGGCCTGCTCGGGGTAATGATCATAATCACCCTGAGTGAGCCTCCGGAAGGCCTCCACCGTCTCCTTCACCGGGACGAAGGCTCCGTCGATGCCGGTGAACTGCGTCGCGGCATACATCGTCTGGGAGAGGAAACGTTCGATGCGGCGGGCCCTGCCGACCGCGACCTTGTCCTCCTCCGACAGCTCGTCCATGCCCAGGATCGCGATGATGTCCTGGAGTTCCTTGTAGCGCTGGAGGATCTGCTTGACCTCGGTCGCGACCTCGTAGTGCTCGTGACCGACGTACTCCGCTGACAGGATCCGGGAGCTCGAAGCCAGTGGATCGACCGCCGGATAGATCCCCTTGTCGGAAATAGACCGTTCCAGGTTGGTCGTCGCGTCGAGGTGGGTGAACGTCGTCGCGGGGGCCGGGTCAGTGTAGTCGTCGGCCGGCACGTAGATGGCCTGCATCGAGGTGATCGCCCGGCCACGGATCGAGGTGATCCGCTCCTGGAGCTCGCCCATCTCGTCGGCCAGGGTCGGCTGGTAGCCGACAGCACTCGGCATCCGGCCGAGCAGGGTCGAGACCTCGGACCCCGCCTGGGTGAACCGGAAGATGTTGTCGATGAACAGCAACACCTCCTGGTTCTGCACGTCCCGGAAGTACTCGGCCATGGTCAGCGCGGACAGCGCGACCCGCAGCCGGGTGCCCGGAGGCTCGTCCATCTGGCCGAAGACCAGGGCGGTGCGCGCCAGCACGCCGGAGGCGCCCATCTCCAGGATCAGGTCGTTGCCCTCGCGGGTACGCTCCCCGACCCCGGCGAACACCGACGTGCCGCCGAACTTGTTGGCCACGCGGATGATCATTTCCTGGATCAGCACGGTCTTGCCGACCCCGGCACCCCCGAACAAACCGATCTTGCCACCCTTGACGTACGGGGCGAGCAGGTCGAGCACCTTGATGCCCGTTTCGAGCATCTCGGTCTTGGACTCCAGGTCCGCGAAGGCCGGGGCGTGCCGGTGAATCGGCCACCGGTCGCTGACCTCCAGCTTCTCGCCCTCCTTCAGGTTGAGGCACTCCCCCAGGGCGTTGAACACGTGCCCCTTGGTGCAATCACCGACCGGAACGGTGATCGGGGCACCGGTGTCGCGCACCTCGACCCCCCGGACCAGGCCATCGGTCGGCTGCATCGAGATCGCCCGCACCGTGTTCTCACCCAGGTGCTGAGCGACCTCCAGGGTCAGCGTCGTCGTGTCCTCCCCCAGGGTGACGTCGACCTTCAGCGCGTTGTAGATCTCGGGCATCGCATCCCGGGGAAACTCCGCGTCGACGACCGGACCGATGATCCGGACGACCCGGCCGACGCCCGCTGTGCCGTTCGCTGGCGAGGTGGCCCCGCCCGCTGCGTCAATGGTCGCAGTCATCACTCTTCACTTCCCGCGGCGGCCAGCGCGTTCGCGCCGCCGACGATCTCGCTGATTTCCTGGGTGATCGCAGCTTGCCGGGCCGAGTTCATCTGCCTGGTGTACGCGGTGATGAGGTCATCGGCGTTGTCGGTCGCGCTCTTCATCGCCCGCCGGCGCGAGGCTGACTCGCTGGCGGCGGACTCCAGCATCGCGGCATAGACCCGCGCGTTGATGTACTTGGGCAGGAGTTCGCGCAGCAACACGCCAGCCTCCGGCTCGAACTCGTAGGCCGGCCGCAGCCCGCCCGACTCGGCCACGGGCAACTCGACCGGGGCGAGGCGCCTGGCCTGGGCTATCTGGATGATCAACGACCGGAACTCCGTATGCACCAGGTACAGCTCCTGGATGGCCCGCTCCCCCGAGGTCGCAAGGAAGTCGGCCATCACCGAGTCGCTCGTCTCCTGCGCCTCCGCAGCGGTCGGCCGCTCCGAGAAGCCCGTCCAGCTGCCGGCCAGCGGCCGGTCCCGGAACCGGTAGTAGGCCGTGCCCTTGCGCCCGAGGACATAGAGGACCACCTGCTTGCCCTCGTCGCGCAGCCGGGCCGCCAGCTGCTCCGTTTCCTTGATCACGTTGGCGTTGTATCCGCCGCACAGGCCCCGGTCGCTGGTCACCAGCAGGATCCCGGCCTGGACGACCGGATCCCGCCGCCCGAGCAGAGGATGATCGATCTGGGAATTCGCCGCCAGCTCCGCCAGCACGCCAGTGATCGTCTCGGCGTACGGGCGGGCAGCGGCCACCCGTTCCTGCGCCCGACCGATCCGGCTGGCCGCGACAAGTTCCTGCGCCTTGGTGATCTTTCTGGTCGAAGTCACCGACCGGATCCGGCGCCGCAGCACCTGGAGGTTGGCGGCCATCCCTAGGCTTCCCTGCTGAGGAAGGTGCGCTTGAACTCGATGATCTCGGTGGTCAGCCGATCGACGGTCTCGTCTGGCAGCTTCTTGGAGTTCGCGATCGCCGCGACCAGGTCCGCCCGGGTACTGCGCAGGTGGGAGAGGAACTCACTCTCGAACCGGAGGATGGCACTGACCGGAATCTCGTCGAGCTGGCCGGTCGTCCCGGCCCACACCGAAATGATCTCTTCCTCGACGGCGTAGGGGGAGTACTGAGGCTGCTTGAGCAACTCGACGATACGGGCCCCCCGCTCCAGCTGGGCTCGCGAGGCCTTGTCCAGATCGGAGGCGAAGGCGGAGAACGCCTCCAGCTCGCGGTACTGGGCCAGGTCCAGCCGCAACCGGCCAGCGACCTTCTTCATGCCCTTGACCTGGGCAGAGCCCCCGACCCGGGAGACCGAGGTACCCACGTTGATCGCCGGTCGGACCCCGCCGTTGAACAGGTCCGACTCAAGGAAAATCTGGCCGTCGGTGATCGAGATGACATTCGTCGGGATGTACGCCGAGATGTCGTTGGCCTTGGTCTCGACGATCGGCAAGCCGGTCATCGAGCCGCCGCCCAGCTCGTCCGAAAGCTTCGCGCAACGTTCCAGCAGGCGCGAGTGCAGGTAGAAGACGTCCCCGGGATAGGCCTCCCGCCCCGGTGGGCGGCGCAGCAGCAAGGAGACCGCACGATAGGCCTCCGCCTGCTTGGACAGGTCGTCGAACACGATCAACACGTGCTTGCCCTGGTACATCCAGTGCTGCCCGATGGCGGAGCCGGCATAGGGCGCGAGGTATTTGTAGCCGGCCGGGTCCGAGGCAGGAGCCGCGACGATTGTCGTGTACTCCATGGCGCCGTGCTGCTCCAGGGTCGCCTTGACCGCGGCGATGGTCGAGCCCTTCTGCCCGATGGCGACGTAGATGCAGCGCACCTGGAGTTGAGGATCGCCGGAGCGCCAGTTGTCCCGCTGATTGATGATCGTGTCCAGGGCAACAGTGGTCTTGCCGGTCCGCCGGTCGCCAATGATGAGCTGCCGCTGCCCGCGGCCGATGGCCGTCATGGCGTCGATCGCCTTGATGCCGGTCTGGAGCGGCTCCTTGACCGGCTGGCGGGCCATGACATTCGGTGCCTGGACCTCCAGGTCCCGGAAGTCCTCTGCGGCGATCTCGCCGAGAGCGTCGATCGGCGCGCCGAGCGGGTCGACGACCCGGCCGAGAAAACCGTCGCCCACCGGAACGGACAGCACCCGACCGGTACGCTTGACCGGCTGCCCCTCCTCGATGGCCGAAAAGTCGCCGAGGATCACGACGCCGATCTCGCGAAGGTCGAGGTTGAGCGCCACCCCGAGGGTTCCGTCTGCGAATTCAAGCAGTTCGTTGGCCATGGTCGACGGCAAACCCTCGACATGGGCGATGCCGTCACCGGCGTCGGAGACAATGCCGACCTCCTCGCGGGAGATCTCGGGGGTGTAGGACGAGACGTAGCGCTCCAGCGCTCCGCGAATCTCGTCCGAGGAGATGGTCAACTCGGCCACCCGCTACTTCTTCCTCTAGTAGTGCCAGTAGTGCTTGCAGCACTATCTCGTCATCGTCTGTCTGGCTCTGATCAGCATCCGCTGCGCGGTGCCGTCGAAAACCTCGGCCCCCACCTGTACTCGGACCCCCCCGAGGACGGCGGCGTCAATCGTGACCTTGAGCGAGAGCTTGCCACCGCAGCGGGCCGAAAGTGCTCGTTTCAGGTGCTGTTCCTCCGCTGCGGACAGCGGGACGGCGGTCGTGACATAGGCCACCATCCGCTCTCTGCGCCGGGCCGCCGCCTCGACCATCCAGGTCACCGACCCGCCGAAGCTCCGACCGCCGAGCCCTGCCAGGGCAAGCAGGCCAAGTCGCAGCGTCAGCGGTCTGACCTTGCCTTCCAGCAGGTCCTGGACCAGCCCTTCCCTGCGTGATCCGGCGGTGGGGTCCCCGAGGACCGCCGCCAGCCGGGGGTCGCCCGCGACGATCTGCCCGAACCGGAACAGCTCATCCTCGATCTCCGCCAGGTCCCCGGCGTGCGCCGCTGCGACCAGCAGCGCCTCGATGCCGAGGCGCTCTGTCGCGCTCAGCAGCTCGCTCGCCTTGGCCCACCGGCCGCTGACCAGGGTCGCGAGCATGTCGAGCGTCTCCGGCCGGACACGGGCGGACACCAGCGATCGAAGTAACTCGATCTTACCGCTGGCATCCCGCCCACTGTCGGCGAGGGCCCGCCGCAACGGCACTTCCCGGCACAGGACGGCCGCGAAGGCCAGCAACTCCTCGGCCATCGCGACGGTGGCCGCCGGGTCGTCCTGGCGCGCGGCCTGCCGGGCGAGCCGGTCGAGGGCGGCAGCCCGGGACTC
>JAFGOK010000598.1 GCA_016926535.1 Micromonosporaceae bacterium
CGGCGCGCCAACCCGAAACCCAAGGTCGACTGGGCCGACCGGTTCGTCCTGGCTACGATGATCCGACGGCTACCGAAGGCGTTGCGCAGCCATCGGCTGGTCACTCCAGCCACGGTGCTGTCATGGCATCGTCGGCTGGTCGCCCGGCGCTGGACCTACCCGAACACGCCAGGCCAGCCCCAGGCCGACCCCGCCGTGGTGGCGCTGATCAAGCGGATGGCCGCTGACAACCCTGGCTGGGGCTACCAGCGCATCCGCAGTGAGTTGCAGAACCTCGGCCACCAGGTCGGCGCGTCGACCATCCGCCGGATCCTCAAACGCTCCGGCGTGCCGCCGGCACCGATCCGCCGAGACCACACGACCTGGCGAACCTTCGTGAAAACCCAAGCGTCAACCATGCTGGCCTGCGATTTCTTCGCTGTGGACTGCGCGGTGACCCTCCGCCGGGTCTACGTGTTCTTCGTGATCGAGGTCGGCAGCCGGTATGTGCACATCCTCGGGGTCACGGCCAACCCGGATGGGGCGTGGACCACCCAGCAGGCCCGGAGCCTGCTGATGGACCTGGGCGAGCGGGCCAACCAATTCAAGGTCACGATCCGGGATCGGGGCGGGCAGTTCACCGCCGCGTTCGACGCGGTCCTCGCCGATGCCGGCGTGACCGTGGTGAAGATCCCGCCACGGCGCCCCAGAGCGAACTGCTACGCGGAGCGCTTCGTGCTCACAGCCAGAACCGAGCTCACCGACCGCATGCTCATCTTTGGCGAGCGTCATCTCCGCCGGGTCTTGGGCGACTACGCGCGCCACTACGACGGGTGGCGGCCCCATCGATCTCTGGAGCTGCGACCGCCCCTGCCCCAACGACCGGTAGCCGACCTGACCCGGGAACGGATCAAGCGCAGACCGATCCTCGGCGTCCTCATCAGCGAGTACGAGCGAGCCGCGTAAACCTACAGCTCAGGGCCACGTGACGGCATTTTTGGAACCCCGCAGGACTGCGCCACCTTCCCGCGCTTCTTCCACACCTACTACCGGGAGCTGGTCGCCGAGGTTCGGGCGGCGCATGCCAGGGCCGGGCAGGCGACCGTCGGGGAAATCGTCGGCGAACTACGCCGGTCCACCAACCCGTACCTGGGGCTCAAGGCAGCGTTGACGTTCCCCCAGCTCCCATCCCGGCTGGACGTCCTCGTCGCCCAGGTGCTCGAGGAGGACGGCACACCGCCGCAGCCGGTCGGCGGCCGGATCGTCTTCGACCCGTCGGCGGCCGCCCCACGGTCACAGCAGCACGATTGAACGATCTTTAATACAACAATATCCTTTCGTACGGGTGCTCAGCGCGTACATGTTCCACAGCTGCTGGTCAGCCCCGGCCCCGTTGGTCTCATACATCCCCAGGCCGTAGGGAAATCCACCCAACAACCAGCTATTGACGATTATTATTTTGTCATGACATCACGCCGATCAATGCTGCTGGCCATACCTTTGCTGGCCGCCGCCATAACCGCGCCTGAGCACCTTCTGACCAAACCGGCCTCGGCCTCCACAGGCCTTTCTGATCTCGATCCGGAATCACCGCTCGAACTAGGCCGGGCCGAACCCGACCTCGCGGCGGCAGCCAAGGCCGCCATAGCCGTCCAAGGCTTCACCGCCGACCTCTACCGCGACCTCGCCCAGCTCGCCGACAGTCCGGACAACCTGGTCTGCTCCCCCTACTCCGTCGCCACCGCTCTCGCCATGGCCAGGGCCGGCGCCCGGGGAACCACCGCCGCCGAGATCGACGCGGTGTTGCACGCCCCCGGACCCACTCCCACCGCACTCGACTCCGGGCTGAACAGCCTCGACCAGCTGATGGTCTCCCGGTACCGCGACCACGACGACGATGGCACCAACCGGCCCCGGCTCGCCGTGGCCAACTCCCTGTGGCCCCAGCAGGATCTGCCTATCGAGGACACCTTCCTCGCGACCCTCGCCGCCTACTACGGGGCGACCACCCACCCGACCGATTACCTGCACGGGTTGGAAACTGCCCGCCAGAAGATCAACGCCTGGGTAAGCGACCAGACCGCCGAGAGAATCCCCGAGCTACTCGCCCCCGGCGCACTCACCTCGGATACCCTGTTCGTACTGGTCAACGCGCTCTACCTCAGGGCATCGTGGCTCCTGCCCTTCGACGAAGACCTCACTCGCCCCGCCACGTTCTACCAGGACGATGGCCAGGCCACCAGCGTCGCCATGATGGCGGCGGCACCCGACTACCTCGCCTTCAGCGAGACCGCCGACTGGCTCGCTGTCCGGCTGCCCTATGTCGGCTCCCAGTTGGCCATGACCGTCGTGATGCCGCGCTCCGGCCCCCTCTCCACCATCGAGTCCACCCTCGACGGCTCCCAGCTGGCCCAGATCCTCGGCGGCCTCGGCACCGCCCGGATCCGGCTGCGCCTGCCCCGCTGGGAGACCCGGGTACCCGCCGCGCTCCGCGACAGCCTGGTCCGGCTGGGCATGCCCAGCGCTTTCCGTACGGACGCCGACCTGACCGGGCTCTCCCCGATCAAGCCACTCTGCATCGACGCCGTCGTCCACGAAACCTTCATCACCGTCAACGAAAAAGGCACCGAAGCAGCCGCCGCAACCGCCATCATTGCACCTGGCGGCACCGGCCAACCGCCCCCCACCCCACGAAACGTCACCGTCGACCGGCCGTTCCTATACGTCATCCACGACAGTTCCCAAGCGGTTCCCCTGTTCATCGGCCGGGTCACCGCCCCGGAACCCGCCTGACCACTACCGAAACCCACCCGGCCGTCCCGCGCCGCCGAGTACGGCAGCGCGGGACGGCCAAATCATCGATCACCTGGACTAACCGCCACATTTCGACGACGCGTGGTTCAGCGCTCGACGGTCGGGTCGAGGATCCGCCCGACGAACAGGGGGGTCGCGGTGGCGACGTCGTGAATGATGTACAGAAACG
>JAFGOK010000599.1 GCA_016926535.1 Micromonosporaceae bacterium
GATGGTTGGTCAGCGACAGCAGGAGGACATTCGATGCGACGCATCACGCTGTGGATGGTCGGGACCGTCTGCGCGGTGGTCCTGGTGATCGGTTTCCAGATCAGCCGGGATAGCGACCGGGGCTCGCAGCATGCTGGATCCGATTCCGGCGACGCTTCGACCGGCGCCGAGCCCTCGACCGGCGCCGAGCCCTCGACCGGCACATCCGTCGCCAGCGGTAAGACCTATGACGGCGAGGTCGTCGAGACCAGGTTCGGCGACGTGCAGGTCCGTGTTGTCATCGCGGACGGGGCGATCGTCGATGTCGTCGCGCTGAAAACGCCCGGGGGCGACCACCACAATGTGGAGATCAACAATCGCGCCGTACCCATCCTGCGCAAGGCCGTACTGGCGGCCCAGAGCGCCGAGATCGACAGTGTCTCCGGCGCGACATACACCAGCGAGGCCTATCGGGAGTCATTGCAGTCGGCGCTCGACGCGGCGAGCTTCAAGGCGTGATCAGCCGTGACGGGGACGGCCGGCGTGGGATCGGGATCTGGGGCAACGGATCGCCGGGCATGGATCGAGCAGATCATGAGCATGCCGATCAGCATCCATCTGCGCGGGGAGGGCCTGGACACGCCTGAGACCCTCCAGGCCGTGCGCGCGGTGTTCGTCGATCTTCGCGAGGCGGAGGCGCTGTTCAGCACGTTCCGGGCCGACAGCCAGGTCAGCGCGATCAATCGGGGTGAGCTCCTCGCAGGGGACGCCCACCGGCTGGTCCAAGAGGTGATCAGCCTGTGCGAGCAGGCGAGGGAAGTCACGGGCGGGTATTTTGACGCGTACCTGCCGCGACCGGACGGCACCCGCTGGTTCAACCCCGCCGGGCTGGTCAAGGGCTGGGCCGTCGAGCGAGCGGCGGCCCGGTTTCGGGAGCTCGGCGGCAGGGACTTCTGCATCAACGCCGGGGGCGACATCATCGTCGGCGGTAGCCGGCCCTGGCGGATCGGGGTGGAGGACCCGACCGATCTCGGTCAGTTCGCGGCGACGATCGAGGTGACCAGCGGCGCTGTCGCGACCTCCGGCTCGACGTATCGCGGGGTGCACATCGTCGTGCCCGCCACTGGCACACCCGCCCGCGAGGTACTGACTGCCACCGTCTTCGGCGAATCGCTGACCTGGGCTGACGTCTACGCCACGGCGGCCTGCGCCAGGGGGAGCGGCGCGCTGCGCTGGCTCGGGACGTTGCGGGGCTACGCCGGGATGGTGGTCAAACCGGGCGGGGCGGCGCTTGTCACGGCCAACTGGCTGGCCTGACCCGGGTACTGCGGCCAACTGGCTGGCCTGACCCGGGCTCTGGCTCCGTCTTCCGGCAGCGTCATCCCGAGCGGCGGACGATCAGGGTCGTTGGCAGGACATGCATGGCGCTGTCCTCTGCCCGCCCCTCGATGGTCGACACCAGCCGGCGGGCTGAGGCCGCTCCGAGTTCCTCGACGGGCTGACGGACCGTCGTCAGGGGAGGTTCGGTGTACGCGGCCATGGGAAGATCGTCGAAGCCGACGACCGCGACGTCCTCGGGTACCCTGCGGCCAGCGCGCTTCAGCGCGTGCAGGACACCCATGGCCATCAGGTCAGAGGCGACGAAGACCGCGTCCAGATTCGGTCGATGATCCAGCAGGCGGCTCATCGCGTGTACTCCGGAGACCCTGGTGAAGTCGCCGTAGGCGATCGGGCCAGGAACCCGGTCGGCGGCCTCCAACGCATCGCGGTAGCCGGCGAGGCGATCGACCCCGACCGACGTGTCGCGTGGGCCGCCGACCGCGGCGATCGACTGCCGCCCGTGGCCGATGAGATGCTCGACGGCCCGGCGGGCACCGCCCCGGTTGTCAACATCGACGTAGGCGAGGTCCGGGAAGTGCAGCGGACGTCCGATCAGCATGACCGGGAGGCGCGAGGTCGCCACGGCCGTCGCGAGGGGGTTGCCCCAGGGGGTGCAGACCAGTAGCACCCCACTGACGTGACCACCGCGGAGGTAACGTTCTACCGCTGACGGACGTTCACCGAATGCGAGGAGTAGCGGCATGTCGTGTGCTGCGAGGGCGGTCCCTGCCCCGTCGAGCACCCGGGCGTAGAACGGATCCGCGAAGATCCTCGGGCTCGGTCCGCAGACGACTGCCGCGATGGCGTGCGCCTGCCGGCTCGGGTCGGTGGTCCGGGGCGCGCGTTGCCGCACGTATCCGAGGCGGGTCACCGCATCGCGGACCTGCTGCCGCGCGGTCGGACTGACCCGGGCGGAGTTGTTGAGCACCCGGGACGCCGTCGCGGGGGAGACGCCGGCCAGCGCGGCAACCTCGGCGAGCGTGGGCGCCTCACGCTTCGATTTGGTCTCGATGGCTGGCACGGTTTCCTCCATTTATATCCCTTAAAGCATAGTGTGACTACTATGTAACACCGGGTACCGCGAGCGTCATACACCGTTTCTTGTGATGTCAATCCATGGCCGCCGATCGGGTGCCCGCAGTGCCCGCACTCTCAGTCAATAACGATGAACATCATGAAATTTTCAGAAGGTGACTGCGGCGAAGAGCACTCTCGGGTCGTCGAAATCCCGAGTGGAATCTGACGATTTATCGTCAATTTCATTGTTTGTACATCGTCCATTGGGCCACCCTGGTTCGGCCAAGCTGGTGTCAGTCCGACGTTCTTCGATGCCGCGCCCTCCATCGTATGTCGATGATCGACGACGGCTGGCGGAACATGCATGATCCGGTCGCCCAAATGCACCAGCTTGGTAACGCTCCGTGATAGCAGGGGAGGAGACCATACAGAGGTGCGGGCGCACGGGGGAGCGTGCGCCCGCTGGGCCAAACCTCGTTGGTGGGACTGGATCTCAGGCTGGTTGGGCCGCCTTGTCGAACCTGGGCTTCGGGACACTCGACAAGCCACTGTCCTGCGGCAGGCCGAGTGCTTCGGAAACGCCAACGACCGCGAACAGGCGGGCGATGAATGGACTCGCGTTGCACACGCGCAGGTTCACGCGCATGTCAGCGCAGATACGACGAGCAACGACCAGGGTGCCAATGCCGGTCGAGTCAACGAAGGTCACACCATCCAGGCTGATGGTGATTTCGTCGATGTCACCGGCGACGGCATTCGTCACAGCAGTGCGAAGATGCTGTGCAGTGGCGTAGTCGAGCTCGCCGGTGAGGGTCAGCAGGACTTCCCGCTGGCTCAGCGCGCAAGTGTCGATCGACAGCTTCACCGGAGCCTCCAGGGGGCACGGTCTCCACAATCAGGGATCCGTTGAGGTGTGAAAGCGTAGCGGAGTCTGTCGGTTTTCGCCACGCTCAGTGTAGTCAGTGTGTACCTAACGGTATTTTGTTTGATCATCTAACTATGCTGCCGGCGAGAAATCACACTATATCCCGAGAACTGGGTCCCCTTTCAGGGTAAGACCAGCTGCGGTCATCATCGCGAGGGCCTGCTCTGTGCTGGTCCGCGAGACTCCTGCGGTCAGCCCGAGAAGCACGGTGGTCGGAAAGCCCTCCGCTGCCGCATCCAGGGCGGTCGCCTTGACGCAGTAGTCCGTCGCGATCCCGACGACGTCAACGCTGTCAACATCGTGCATCCGCAGCCACGCGGCCAGGCTGAGCGAGCCGGAACGTCCCTCGAACCCCGAGTACGCCGCGGCGTGTTCGCCCTTGGTGAACACGGCTTCGATGCGGCTGGTGTCCAGGTCGGGGTGGAAGTCGGCTCCACCGCTCCCGGCGATGCAGTGGGGCGGCCAGGAATTCACGAAGTCGGGTGGGTTCCCGAAATGCGTTCCCGGGTCGACGTGATGGTCCTTGGTCGCGACGACGTGCTCCCATCGCTCGGGCTGGTCCGCCAGGGCCGTCGAGATCGCGGACGCGACCCAGGTTCCGCCGCTGACCGCCAGTGATCCCCCCTCGCAGAAGTCGTTCTGAACGTCGACGATCA
The DNA here is from genome assembly GCA_016926535.1 of Micromonosporaceae bacterium. Classification (GTDB taxonomy): domain Bacteria; phylum Actinomycetota; class Actinomycetes; order Mycobacteriales; family Micromonosporaceae; genus JABDRL01. The sequence goes on from JAFGOK010000599.1 coordinate 3,958, forward strand.
CAAGTGCCCGGCCCATGTCGCTGAACCTCCTCAACGCTTGTCACTGCCCCACCAGGGGTCTTTCAACTGTGCCGCACGGGGATCGCCGGATCACCCGCAGAGAGCTTGAGCCCTTCCCAGGGGATCGCGATGAGGCCCTGCCGGAGAAACTCGCGGGACTGCTCGAGGGTCGGCAGATCCCCGACGGGCCGACCGTCGCGGACGAACGGTCGTTGCAGCCTCCGGTCGTGCGGTCGCTGCTCGGGCTCGCCCTGGGAAACGACGACCTCCTCGGTCGCGGTACCGGTCGGCTTGTGCCTGCGAACCGCCGTCTTCCGGCCGCCGACGGTTGCCTTCTGCTCCGACCGCTTGACGACGGGCTGGCCCGCAACCTCGACGAGCTTGTAGACCAGGCCGGCGGTCGGCGCGCCGGAGCCGATGACGACGGCTGTGCCGGCTCCGTAGACATCCACCGGCTCCGCCGCGAGGGCTGCGATGGAGTACTCGTCGAGGTCGCCGGACACCACGATCTTCGTGTCGACGGCTCCGAGCTGATCGAGCTGCTCCCTGGACTGCTGGGCGAGGACGGAGAGATCTCCCGAGTCGATGCGGATCGCCCGCAGGCTCGTCCCCGCGACCGCGACGGCGTTGCGGATGCCCTGCGCGATGTCGTAGGTGTCGACCAGGAGCGTCGTCTGCGTTCCCAGGGTGGCGAGCTGCGAGCTGAACGCGGCCGTCTCGGTGTCGTGGAGCAGGGTGAACGCATGGGCCGCCGTGCCGGCCGTCGGGATGCCGTAGCGGCGGCCAGCGGCGAGGTTGGACGTCGATGCGAAACCTGCGAGGTAGGCCGCCCTTGCCGCGGCGACGGCCGCCTGCTCATGGGTGCGTCGCGATCCCATCTCGATGATCGGCCGGCCCCTCGCCGCGGTGACCATCCGGGCCGCCGCCGCCGCGATGGCGCAGTCGTGGTTGAGGATCGACAGTGCGAGGGTTTCGAGCAGGACGCACTCAGCGAACGGGCCGCGGACGGTCAGGATCGGGGAGCCGGGGAAGAAGAGGTCACCTTCGGCATATCCATCGATGTCGCCGGTGAAGTGGTACTCGGCGAGCCAGCTCGCCGTCTGGTCGTCGACGACCCCGACCTCGCGGAGGTGGGAGAGGTCGTCGGGCTCGAACCGGAACGACGCCAGCGCCTCGACCAGGCGGCCAGTCCCGGCGACGACGCCGTAGCGGCGGCCAGTGGGGAGCCTGCGGGCGAAAACCTCGAAGACGCTGTCCCGGCGGGCTGTGCCGTCCCGCAGGGCTGCGGCAATCATGGTGAGTTCGTAGCGGTCGGTGTACAGGGCGGTGCCATTGCTCACAGCAACAGCCTATGTCCGATTGGTGGTGACCCGCCATTTCGTTCCAAGTGCGTACCGTTGCGATTACGGAGTGTCATATGGCAGGATCCCCAGGGCGGCAGCGAGCTCGCTCCGTCCGGAAACGCCGAGTTTGGCGTAGACCCGCATGAGGTGGTTGTCGACGGTCCGAGAGGACAGGTACAGCTGCTCTGCGATCTCCTTGCTGGAGACTCCGACCGCTGCCAGCCGGGCGACCTGGCGTTCCCTGCCGGTCAGCCGGGGTCGCTGGACCGCCAGCGGTGGGGTCTTGGCACCCTGGCACGACTCGAGCAACTCCGCGACCCGCTGGCTCGCTCTGGGTGTCTGGGGGGACCTGGCGGCGCGGAGTAGGGTCACGGCCCCGACAGCTGACTCCGCGGCGTAGAGGTACATGCCGCACTCCGCGAAGCCGTCCGCCGCGACGAGCAGGCGGGCCCCGTCCCGCTCGAACAGCGCCCCGGCATACCGCGCCACCAGCGTCGCGTACTGGCTTTCCACGGTCGCGGACAGGGCGATCAGCCGCTCGACGATCGCTTCGTCCAGCCGTCCCAGCCGGACAATGTCGTGCAGGGCGACGACCTCGTGGGTGGCGAACCCGTCCGCCCTCAGCCTGGTCACGAGGTTGTCAGTGACCGAGAGGGCCTCCTCCAGCTTCCCGGCACTGACCAGCACCCAGCAGCGGGCGTGCTCGAACCACGGATACATGATCGTCATACTCTGACTGGCGGTGCGGTCGGCCTCCGTCATCGCCTCGGCAGCCAGTTCGCTGTGCGCGCCAAGCGCGGCGATGTGCGCTCGTTCCGCGTGGGCCAAGCCGGCTCCCAGCGGAGTGTCGTGCAGGGTCGCCGCGGCCTGGGCCGCGGCCCCCGCTGCCTCCGACAGAGCTCCGCCCAGCCGGGCGGCCTGGGCACGCAGGATGGCGAGATAGCCCGACCCCATCCGGAACTCCCCGGCCCGGACCATGCCGGAGAACTCCGCGGCGGCGGTGGCCCCGATGGCCGGGAGATCCCCGGCCAGCACCATGGCCGTCCCGCGGGTGAACTCGACGGCGAACTGCAGCGCCGGAGAGGCCAGGCGGAGGGTTGCCGTGCTGGAGTCAAGATCACCCATTGCTCGCACGACCTGCCGGGGCGCCCCCCGCGCGGCCCTGAGATACGCCATCGTGCAATGGGCCAGCGCGCGGGGGTCCGGGGCGCTCGCCGGATTGTCCAGGACCTGGCGGGCCAGGGTGGTCGCGCTGGCGCACTCGCCGTGATGCAGGCGCATCAGCGACTCAACGGCCATGGCCCTCGCCTGGTCCCGGGGGTCGGCGATCTGCGTGGACGCCAGGGCGAGGGATCCGATCGTCGACAGGTCCCCGAGTCCCCAGTAGGTGGCGACCGCTCGGGTGATCATCCAGTTGACCTGGTCACGCTCGCTGACCACCAGGGGCCGTGCCTGGTCGAGGATCGCGACGGACTCCTCCGGTCGCCCGGCACAGATGAGGGTCGAGGCTAGGGCAAGCGCCGCGACCAGCCCGCCGCCGAGCGAGACGGCGGCCTTCGCCAGCCGGCCTGCCAGGGGTATGTCGTACCTGGCGAAGGCCCGCTGGCACGCCGCGAGTAACACCTTCGGGTCGGTCGCCGTGTCGCTGTCCAGGCGCCACACGGCCACTCGCAGCAGATCGTCGCGGCGGTTGGCCCCGACAGACTCCGTCAGATCCGCGAGCGTCGCTTTGAGGCGGCGAATCCGGGTGAGCGGGCAGCGTTGCCGGACCACTTCTCCGTACAGCGGCTGGGCCAGCCGGACGATGGTCCGCCGCCCGTCGCGCACGACCCGAAGGAGTCCCCGCTCCTCGGCCATTTCCACCGCTTCGGGGTCGGCTGCCCGGGTGAGGAGCGCCAGACCGATCGGTTCACCGAACGCGATGAGCTCAAGGACAGTCCTGACCTCGGAAGTGAGGAGACCGACCCGGGCATCGATGATTTCGGTCAGCGACGGTGCCAGATCGAGCTGGCCAGTCCAGCGACGGACGCCGAACCGCTCGACGATGGTCCCGGCCGCCCGCGCCGCGAGCACCAGCTCGCGCAGCAGCAGGGCATTGCCCTGAGACAACTGCCACAGCCGATCGACAGAGGCCGGATCGACCGGGCCGCCCAAAGCGTGTTTCAACAGGTCAGCCGTTTCCTCATGGGTCAGCGGGCCGAGCTCGATGCGGTCGACGAGGTCATCTGTCCACAAGGCACGTATCGACTCCGGTGCCGGTTCACCGGTCCTGACCGCTGCGAAGACGGTCGCACGCTCCGATCGTGCCAGGTAGTACACCAGCGCTGCGGACAGGGGATCGAGCAGGTGTGAGTTGTCGATGGCGACGACGATGGGACGGCCGGCGGCCTGCCGGTCGAGGGAATCGACGGCCCAGCGCAGCAGCGCGACCGACGTGCCGCCGGGAGGCTGGTCAGGCGGCAGGGAGGGGGCGAGACTCCCCAGGGGAAGGCCGGTCGTCGCCGCGGTCGCGGTCGCGGTCCAGACAGCGAGACGATCGGCGTCCAGCGCCCGCAGCCCTTCCCTGAGCAGGCGGGTCTTGCCGATGCCGGCACCCCCTCCGAAGACCAGCCCTCTGCCCGGGGCCGCGTTCGCGGCGGCAAGCAGTCGTTCCAGCGCAGCCGAACGGCCGACAAAGGTCCAGGGGGGCATGGAGGCAGAGTAGCCACGAACCTGGCTTCGGCAAGTTGCGGGTTGCGACGGAGATGAGTATGACCGCGATCACTAGATGAGTACCAAGGACTCTATGTTGGTAAGTGACTCACCACGTAGCGTTCACATGCGGTTTTGGGCGGGACTCGGAGGTGCTCCATGTCGTCTTCGCCGTTGCCTCCACCTGTTTCGCCTGCTCCACCACCTCGACAGCCGTTGGCCGTGGTGCGCCTGCCGAAGCAGGCGCCGCTCGCGGCTGCCCGGGATCGCGGGCGCGGAGCGCGGCCAGCGCCGGTCGCCGTCGTCCTCGGCGTCGGGGGAGCAACGCCGGAGGCCATCCTCCCTGATCTGATCAGCGAGCTGCCCGATGGTCCTGATCCGCTGGTCACTGGTCGCGAGTTGCTGGCGGACGCCGCGTCGATCGGACAGACGTGGGTGGTCGTCCGATATGGAAATCGGCCACGGGCGCTGGCGTATGTTCCGGGGCAACGCCGGCCGCGAGTCATCGAGACCGGGGTGTACGACGTCAAGACCATCTCCGGTCGCCCGCCCAGGCATATCGCGATCGAGCACCCGTCACCGGAGCTGGAGACGCTGACGCTCGCCTGCGCCCCACCGATCCGCGCCGGGGACCAGGCCGCCGCAGACCTTCTGATGGATGCGCTGCGGTCGGCCTTTGCGCTGGTCATTGTCACCACCGGGGATCCATTCCAGGAAGGGGACGTGGCAGTCCTGGCGCAGGTGGCAGAGCGCGTCGAGCACCTCGCGTTCGTCGTGACACCCGCGGAGGCCGCGGTCGGGCCGGGCCAGCGGGCCGTCGTGGCCGCCCGCGGCGAGAAACTGGCCTCCGCGCCCTGGTACGACCGGGCGGCGGGGCGCGACCTGATGCGGCGCCTGGCCGGGTGGGCCGCAGCGGCGTCAGCCGCGGAGGCGGCTGCGGCATCGGGTGCGGCGGGCCCGGTCGGAGCCCCAGAGGTACCCGCGGACGACGAGCGGTGGCGGGCGGTGCTCTCCGCAGAGCTCAATCCCAGGCAAGGGCTGACGGCGACCGCGATCAGCGAACGCTGCGCTGCGATCCGCACCCGGTGCTCGGGGACGTTCTCGGCAGGTCAGGGCTGCGCCGACCTTCCGGCGTCGCTGGACCGGGAGTTGCACGCCCTTTCGGTGCGGGTCACCCGCCGGATTGACCGCGACGCCGAGCGGGCGACCGGGGAGGTCTGCGGGGCGCTGATCGGATCCCCCCCGGATCAGGCGGTGCTGGCCAGGGCAAGGCAGGCCGTGCGCCGCGCCATCGAGTCGAGCGAGGACGCGGCGCCTGCCCGCGCGCTGATGGTGACGACCACCGCCGGGATCGCGGCCGTCCTCGGGCATCCGGCGGTCGAGGCACTGGCCGCCGTCGGCGAAGAGCCCCGGCGGATCATGACCACGCCGATCGGGGTCGCGGTGACGTCCAGCTGCTACCACCTGTGGCGCCGCCGGGATCCGCAGGGCGTCTCCCAGTGCCACGCCTGGCTGACGCAGGCCCTGCGCGGCGTGGAGGCTGCGGTGATCGCCGAGGCCGATCGGAGGTACGACGAGGTGCGTTCCGCACTGGAGGCGTTCGCCGCGGACGCGGTCGAGCACGGATTCCTGCTGACCTGATGGGCACGTACCTGACCCGGCCGCCGCGACGGATGGCACGATAGGGGTATGGCCGCAGCCGCGTTGGACACAGCAGTCGCGCCAGTCGAGCAGACGAGCGCATTCGGGGAGGATGAGGCACTGGCAGCCCGTCCCTGGGTCACAGTCGTGTGGAACGACCCGGTCAACCTGATGAGTTACGTCACTTGGGTGTTCCAGACGCTGTTTGGCTTTAGCAGGGACAAGGCCGAACGCCTCATGTTGGATGTGCATCACAAGGGAAAGGCGATTGTCGCAACCGGGATGCGTGAGCGTATGGAACACGACGCCTCGCGACTGCACGCATATGGATTGTGGGCGACGGTGGACCGGGGCTGACGGTGTTCACCCGATCGGGTGATGGGTGTTTCGCCCACCTCGAGCCCACTGAGGCCGCTGTGCTGCACTCTGTGGTCGTTGAGGTCATGGCCCTTCTGATGGAGGATCTCGACCGCGCTGACCCGGTCGTCACGCGGCTGTTTCCCGACCTGTACCGGGAGGATCCCACCGGGTCCGAGGAGCTCCGACGGTATACAGAGGATGACCTCCGGGCAGCCAAGCTCGACCAGGCGGCGGCGCTGCTCGACAGCCTGCCGCCGGAGGGTGGGCCGGTGACGCTCACCGCGGAGCAGGCCGAGATGTGGCTACGGACACTGACAGATGTTCGCTTGGCGCTCGGAGTGCGATTGAACCTCAGGGACGATACCGACCTCGAGGCGGAACTGGACGACGCGGTCCTCCACGACCCAACATCCCCCCTGGTCGGGAACTTGTCGGTGTACGCGTACCTCACCTTCCTCCAGGAGTCGCTCGTCCTGGCGCTGATGGGTTGACCGCAGGCCCGCGGCGGGCTGGCTTGACCGGACGTGACGTTCGCTACTGCGGGTCGGACATGCGGCTGTCACCTTGTCGACATGAGCGATCCGATCGTGCCAGAGAGTGCGGATGTGCAGCGTAGGCTGCGCCACGTGACGACGGAAGCGCCAATCGGCATTTTCGATTCGGGGGTTGGTGGCCTGACGGTCGCTCGCGCCATCCTCGACCAGTTGCCGCACGAGCCAATCATCTATCTCGGGGACACAGCGCATGTGCCCTACGGCCAGAAACCCATTGCCGAGGTGCGCCGATACGCTCTTGCATGCACTGACCAGCTGGTCGACCGAGGCGTCAAGTTGCTGGTTATCGCATGCAACTCCGCGGCTGCCGCTTGCCTGCACGACGCGAGGGAGCGATACAACATCCCGGTCGTCGAGGTGATCCGACCAGCGGTACGGCGGGCGGCCGCCGCGACCCGCACCGGGCGGATCGGGGTCATCGGCACCGCCCTGACCATCAACAGCAAAGCGTACGTTGACGCGTTCGCCGCTGCTCCCCATATCAACCTGACCACGGCGGCCTGCCCGCAGTTCGTCGACTTCGTCGAGCGCGGCATCACCTCTGGCCGGGCACTGCTCGGTCTGGCCAGCGCGTACCTCGAGCCGCTCCAGCGGGCCGAGGTCGACACCCTGGTACTCGGCTGCACCCACTATCCACTCCTCGCCGGCGTCATCGGCCTGGTCATGGGGGATGGTGTGACCCTTGTCTCCAGCGCTGACGAGACCGCCAAGGAGGTCTACCGCATCCTCGTCGAGCAGGACCTGCTGCGGCCCGACCCGTCGTCGGAGTGGCGGACCGAATCCGTGGAACACCAGTTCCTCGTCACTGGCGATCCGGCGCCATTCAACCGGCTGATACGGCGATTCATCGGACCGGGTGCGGTGGCCGTGACCGCGGGGGCGGCACTATGCGACTGACGGTTCTTGGCTGTGCCGGGAGTTTCCCCGGTCCGAACGCACCATGTTCGGCCTATCTCATCGAGGCGGAGGATTTCCGCCTCCTGCTCGACTTCGGAACCGGATCGCTCTCGACGCTCCAGCGGGTCGGCGGGCTGTACTCCGTTGACGCGATCCTGCTGTCCCACCTGCACGCCGACCATATCTTCGACGCGTGCTCGTACGTCGTCGCCAGGCGCTATGCGCCAGACGGCCCGAAACCGAGACTCCCGGTGTACGCCCCGGCCTCCGCCCCGGAGCGGCTGGCTGCGGCGTACGGCGGCGCCCCGCATGAGGGGACCCTCGACGACGTGTACTCCTTCCACACGTTGCGCCCGGGGACGTTCCTGGTCGGGCCGTTCGAGGTGACCGTCGATCGGGTGAACCATCCGATCGAGACCTTTGGCGTACGGGTGGATCACGGTGGGTCCGCCATCGCCTACTCCGCGGACACGGCGCCGTGCGAGACGCTGCTTCGCCTCGCGCACGGCGTCGACCTGTTCCTGTGCGAGGCGAGCTACCCAGACGGTGCCGTGAACCCTCCGGGCCTTCACCTGACGGGCAGGGAGGCCGGGGAGTACGCGACCAAGGCCGGCGTCGGCCGGCTGCTGCTGACCCACCTCGTCCCGGCCTGGTGCGACGAGGAGCAGACCTTCGCGGCGGCGACGGCGACGTTCACGGGGGATGTCGATGTCGTGTGTCCGGGAGACCGGTACTTCGTTTGACGGCCCCCGGAGCCCGCACGAGTCAGCGCCGGACCCGGCCCAGCGCGACGTCTCGTCAGCACGGTCCATGCCCTCTCGTATGCTCTCGGAATGATCCGACCTGACGGCCGTGCCCCAGACGAGCTTCGCCCAATTTCCCTGCTTCGCCGCTGGAGCGTCCAGCCAGAAGGATCGGTGCTGGTCGAGTTCGGCGCGACCAGGGTGCTGTGCACGGCCAGCGTCCTTGAGGGGGTCCCCCGGTGGCGGCGGGGCTCCGGTCTCGGCTGGGTGACCGCGGAGTACGCCATGCTGCCCCGGGCCACGACGACCAGGAACGATCGGGAGAGCGTCCGGGGCAAGCTCGGTGGCCGGACCCAGGAGATCTCACGCTTGATCGGCAGGAGCCTCCGCGCCTGCATCGATCTCAAGGCACTCGGAGAGAACTCGATCGTTCTGGACTGCGACGTCCTCCAGGCGGACGGGGGCACCAGGACCGCTGCGATCACCGGAGGCTATGTCGCTCTGCACGACGCGGTGACGTGGCTCGCGGAGCGCGGCCGGCTGACCGGCAATCCCTCTGCTGTGCTGCCTCGCTCGGTCTCGGCCGTCAGCGTCGGAGTCATCACCGGGCAGCCCCGGCTCGACCTGTGCTACGCCGAGGACGTCAACGCCGAGGTCGACATGAATGTCGTCTGTACGGGGGACGGGGACTTCGTCGAGGTGCAGGGCACGGGGGAGCGCGCGGTCTTCAGCCGGGACCAGTTGCTGGA
>JAFGOK010000104.1 GCA_016926535.1 Micromonosporaceae bacterium
ATGTTCAAGCAGTTCTCGTTCCCCGGTGGCGTGCCGAGCCATGTCGCCCCGGAGACCCCCGGGTCCATTCACGAGGGAGGCGAGCTGGGGTACTCCCTTGCCCACGCCTACGGGGCCGCGCTGGACAACCCCAACCTGGTGGTTGCGTGTGTCGTCGGTGACGGGGAGGCGGAGACCGGCCCGCTGGCGACCGCCTGGCACTCCAACAAGTTCCTCGATCCCGCCGGCGACGGGGCCGTGCTGCCGATCCTGCATCTCAACGGCTACAAGATCTCGAACCCGGCCCTGCTGGCCAGGATAGGGGACGAGGAACTCTCCAAGTTGCTGGAGGGATACGGGTACGAGCCGTATCTCGTCGAGGGCGACGATCCGGCGAAGGTCCACCAGATCATGGCGGCGACGCTCGACGAGGTCTTCGACCGGATTGGGCGGATCCAGCGGGACGCGCGGGCCGGAGGCAAGCGGCACCGCCCGCGGTGGCCGATGATCGTGCTTCGCACGCCGAAGGGCTGGACCGGGCCGAAGGAGTTCGATGGGGTACCCATCGAGAACACCTGGCGGTCCCACCAGGTGCCGCTGAACGCGCCCCGGGCCAAGCCGGAGCAACTGGCGGCGCTGGAGCAGTGGCTGCGCAGCTACCAGCCGGAGGAGCTGTTCGACGAGGCTGGCGCCCCGCTGGCTGAGATCATCGGATGGCTGCCGAGGGGCACCAAACGGATGGGGGCGAGCCCGCACGCCAACGGTGGGCTGCTGACTCGGGATCTTGAGATGCCGGACTTCCGTGACTACGGCGTCGCCGTCGAGACCCCAGGAGCAACCACCGCGGAGGCCACGAGGGTGCTCGGGCGGTTCCTGCGGGACATCGTGCGGCTCAACGAGCCCTACCGGAACTTCCGGATCGTCGGCCCGGACGAGACGGAGTCCAACCGGTTGGGGGCCGTCTACGAGGTGACCTCCAAGGTGTGGCAGGCCGATCTGCTGCCCGTCGACCAGCATCTCGCCCCGGCCGGGCGGGTCATGGAGATCCTTTCGGAGCACACCTGCCAGGGCTGGCTGGAGGGGTACCTGCTGACCGGGCGGCACGGGATCTTCTCCTGCTACGAGGCCTTCATCCACCTGGTGGACTCGATGTTCAACCAGCATGCGAAGTGGCTCAAGGTCACCCGAGGACTGCCGTGGCGCCGGCCGATCCCCTCGCTGAACTACCTGCTGACCTCCCATGTGTGGCGGCAGGACCACAACGGCTTCTCGCACCAGGATCCAGGGTTCATCGATCACGTCGTCAACAAGAAGGCGGACGTCATCCGGGTCTACCTTCCACCGGATGCCAACACGCTGCTCAGCGTCATCGATCATTGCCTGCGCAGCCGGGACTACGTCAACGTCGTCGTCGCGGGCAAGCAGGACGCCCCGTCGTGGCTGGACATGGAGTCCGCCGTCGAGCACTGCACCAGGGGTCTGGGAATCTGGGACTGGGCGAGCAACGACAAGGGCGATCCCGACGTCGTGCTCGCCTGCGCCGGGGACGTGCCGACCCTGGAGATGGTGGCAGCAGCGGACCTGCTGCGCGAGTACCTGCCGGATCTCAAGGTCAGGGTCATCAACATCGTCGACCTCATGCGCCTCCAGCCGGCGACGGAGCATCCGCACGGGCTGTCAGACGCTGAGTTCGACGCCATCTTCACGACCGACCGGCCGGTCGTGTTCGCCTACCACGGGTATCCCTCGCTGATCCACCGCTTGACGTACCGAAGGACGAATCACCCGAATATCCACGTCCGGGGATACAAGGAGGAGGGTACGACCAGTACCCCGTTCGACATGGTCATGATGAACGACATGGACCGGTTCCACCTGGTCATGGACGTCATCGATCGGGTGCCGGGGCTGGGGCGCCGGGCTGCGACCGTCCGCCAGGAGATCGCGGACAAGCGGGCCGCCAGCCGCCTGTACACCCGCGAGCACGGTGAGGACGCACCGGAAGTGCTCCAGTGGCGGTGGCAGCAGCACTGACAGGGTGCTGACATGGGGCTGACCGGGGGCTGACAGGGCTGAACGCCCGAGGACGGGTTGCCGGTGACCTCAGGTCACCGGCAACCAGGCCGATACGTGCAGCGTGTTCAGCGATGCCTCCACGATCAGCACAGACCTGGACGCGATGACCGAGGTCACCGCGTTGATCGAGGCACGAGCGGTCACCTGCGTCCTCCAACCGATCGTCAGGCTGTCGTCCGGCGAGATCGTGGCATATGAGGCGCTTGCCAGAGGGCCGCTCGGCACCAGATGGGAATCGCCCGTCGAGCTGTTCCGCGCAGCCAGGGTGATCGGGCGGGGCGCCGAGCTGGACTGGCTGTGCCGGGCCAGAGCCGTCGAAGCCGCGGCGGCGGCCCACCTCCCCAAGCCGGTGGCGCTGTTCATCAACACCGAGCCGGGGACGGTCGGGGTGCCGTGTCCCGCCGACCTCGCCCCGACCCTCGCCAGGGTGGGGGGCCGGGTCCGGATCGTCCACGAACTGACCGAGCGGGCCGTTGCCCACGAACCGGCCACCATGGTCGCCGCGGCGGCGGCGAGCCGGCGAGCCGGCTGCGGCGTCGGCCTCGACAATGTCGGGGGAGATCCGGCGGTCCTCGCCCTGATGGCCCTCATCCGTCCGGACGTCGTCAAACTCGATCCGTACCTGCTGCGCTCTTCCCTCGAACCCCAGACGGTCGCCCTGGTCGAGGCGGTCAACGACTACGCCAGGGCGACCGGCGCGGTCATCGCCGCCGCCGGCATCGAGACCGAACAGCATCGGCACATCGCGAGAGCCCTCGGCGCGACTGTCGGCCAGGGGTGGCTGTTGGGGCATCCGGGACAGCTCATGGACCGCCCCGCCTGCCCGCGTGATCCCCTGCCAGGGGTGCGGCCCCTCGGGCTCGGCACCACCCCGCTGGCGCACCTCGTCGGCCGAAGCGGCCCGGTGACGCCGTTCGATCTCGTCGCGGCCCGGCGACCGATCGCGCGAGCGTCCGCGGGCATGTTGCTGCCGATCGCTCGCCGTCTCGAGTCCGCGGCCCTGGACTGCACAGCGCCGGTTGTGCTCCTGTCCTGCCTGGCCCAGCCGGGCGATCTGACGCCAGACCAGCGGGCGTGGTATGCCACCCTCGCCAGCCGGGCGGCGCTGGTTGGTGTGACCGGGCGGAGACTGACCCCCTGCCGTGAACCAGGACTGGTGGTCGCTGGGACCGCAGAGCCGGATCGCCTGGCCGAGGAATGGAACATCATCGTCATTGGAGCCAACGTGGCCGGCGCGCTTGTGGCCCGGCGGAGCGGCCCGCGCCGGGGCGGTCCAGAACGCGCCGGTGCTGGTGCTGGGAACGGTGCTGGTGCTGGGAGCGGGGTCGGTGCTGGGAGCGTCGGCGATCGGCTGGAGTACGCCGTCACCTATGACCGCGACTTGGTCCTCGCAGCGGCGAGGGCCGTGCTGGACCGGATGACGGCCTGAAGGTCGGCATTCCGGCCACCGCAGCACGACGCTTCGATGGCGTCGGAATTGTGCAAGACTGGCTTGAAAGCGGCGATCGCAAAGGTCGCTACTACAAACCGATCATTCGGGTAGAAGCTCGCAACACCCGCACTGTCACCTGGGCCGAATTCGTCGAAGCCGGGCTACTCCGCGAATACCGACGAACCCACCGCGTACCCATGGCCGGACTCCGCGCCTTCGTCGATCTGCTGCGCGACCGGTTTGGCGTACCTTACCCCCTCGCGCACCGGCGCCCCTTCGTCGTCGGACGCGACTTGGTTCTCGTTGCCCAGGACGAAGCCGGCCTGCCAGCCGACTACTGCCTGGTTGCCGTGGTACGGGGGCAGCCGCTGCTCACCTCGCCCTCGGAAGCGTTCGTCCAGCGTGTCACCTGGGACGGCGACGTCGCCGAGTGGCGTCCAGCCGCTGACCCGGACTCGACCGTGCGGGGTCATTCCGGACGTTCGGTTCGGCAAGCCCTCGGTCAGGGGCATCTCCACAGAGGTGGTGTGGGAGCAGTTCGACGTCGGGGCCGAGGTTCGGGAAATCGCAGAGACCTACCGGCTCGATCTTGCCGACGTACGCTGGGC
>JAFGOK010000105.1 GCA_016926535.1 Micromonosporaceae bacterium
CGCAAGGTGTGTCGCCAGCCCGCTCGCGTCGGCGAGCCGGGCCAGCTCCTCCGCCGTGATCGATCCATAGGTCGGGTGTTGCCAGGATGCGAGCGCTTCGACGCTGGTCGTGACGCCGTCAGCCAACCGGACGACTGGCTGGTACTCCACGGTGAGGGATCCGGTCGGATCCCCGCGTTCCAGCAGATCCTGGAGCTCGTGTCCGAGGGCTGGGCTGACCGGGGTCAGGATGCCGTGCCCGGTCTTGCGTTCCGCGAACGCCATGCCGCCGCCGACGGTCTCAGCACGGTGCATTGCTGTGCTCGATCGGCGCATGATGTCTTTTGGATCACTGTCGGGCGGGCCGATGGCGATGCCGATGCTGATCTTGATTGAGACGATCCCGCTGAGGATGCGGAAGTCGCGGCTGAGAACATGATCAATCCGGTTGGTGACCGCCTGCACGTCCGGCCGGTTCGTCATGTCACGCAGCAGCACGCAGAACCCGCTGTCGCCGAGCCTGCCGACGATGTCGACGTCCCGGACGACCCGGCGCAACCGCCGGGACGCGGCGACCAGCAGCTGCTGGCAGCCCTCCTGGCCGTGGGTCTGCTCGACCTGCTGGAACCCGACGAGACTGACCGAGAGCACGGTCACGCCCCGACCGCCAGTCTGGAGCGCCTCGATCAGCGCCGCCTGCAGATGCTCCTCGAAGGCGGCCTCATCGGGGAGTTCTGTCAGGGGATCGACACTGCTGCGGGCAGCGGCTTCGGTCGAGACGGAGGCCTCCGGCCCGGCGCGGCGCCGGGCCGGACCGGCCAGCAGCACCAGGACGGTCATCCCGATCGCGACGATGAGCGTGACGAGCGCGGCGGCCACCAGCCCGAGCTGCGTGTTGCCGAGGTCGTCGGCCTGTTCCTGGGCCAGGGAGGAGTGCTCCAGCAGTACCGTACCGAGGTCCTGGGCCAGGATCTCGAAGTCCGCTGCCACTGCGCTCTGCGCCTCTGCCAGCTCCGCCGATCCGGCCTGAAGCTGGAAGACCTGGTCGGCGTGCGCGACGTAGGCGGCATGTTCCGTGCTCAGCCTGCGGGCATCCGTCCGCGCCTGCGGGCCGCCCGTCGATTCGATGTCTCGCAGGGAACTGGTCGATGCGTCAGCCGCCGAGCTGAAGCGTTTGGCCGCGTCTGCGGACCCCGCGCGCTGGAACCGCAGCAACTCCACGTTCATCTGCGTGACCATGGTGCCGACCGCATCGAACATGGCTCGATCGTCCAGCGTGCGCCGGAGCGTGTGGGACGCGCTGAGGGCTGTGACGCTCATCGTGATCGGGAACGCGGACAGGGCAGCCAGCGCCAGGGCGGCGATAACCCACCGGACGGTCCCCCGGCGAGATCCATCAGCAGCTGGTTCGCGGTGAGTTGGCGCCATAACCGCACCCCCATCCCCATTAGCCTATTTCAACCGTATGGTCTGATGGCAGGCTTCACGGGGTACATCGGCAAAGTCCGGGCATGGCTTCGGGAAATGATTTGATGGGATATACCGGGCGGCGTGCCGTTGAATGCCGCCCATGAGGGAGGACCACATGGAGTTCATGGACGCGGTTCTGGCGCGACGCTCGATCCGCCGATTCGCCCCGAAGGCAGTGCCAGAAGGGGCCCTGGCCGACATCCTCGAAGCGGCGCGGCACGCGCCCTCGTCCGGCGGCGTCAGCAGCACCTATCTCGGCGTTGTCAGGGACGAGTCCATCAGGCGATCACTCGCGGCGGCCTCCGGCGGCCAGGAGTGGATCGCCACGGCCCCGGTGATCATCGCCCTGTGCACCCGGCTCAACCCCGATCCGGCAACCATGGCGAAGGACGACTTCTTCCTCCAGGTCAACACCGATCGCTTCGGGCGAGACCTGATCGAGTACCTCAACGCGTTTCCGGACCGCAGAGCCGCGCGCCTGCTGTGGGACACCGGCGCCGCGCTGATTCCCGGCGAGCATGTCGCGCTGGCAGCGACCGCCCATGGCTTGGCCTCGTGCTGGATCGGCCACCTCGACATCGCCAAGGTCAGTGCCCTCCTCGGCCTGCCCGATGGCATCGCCTGCACGTTCCTGGTGCCGATCGGTTACCCGGATGAGACCCCGGCGGAGAAGACGCTGCGGCCGATCGAGGAGTGTGTGTTCTACGACACCTGGAACCCCGACGCCCGGGCGGGGAGGAACCCAGGCGTCGGGGACGAAGAGGTACTTTAGCGACTCCGATTACCGACTCGGACGACGGAGTCCATCCAGCCCCTTGTCGAGCCCTGCCCGGCGCAGGGCATCGGCGAGGGCGCCGGTGGGCTCCGTCCGATCCTGGCGGGACTGGCGGGACTGGCGGGACGGACCGCCCTGCCGCTGCCCGCGGCCCTGGGCGTGTGGTTGCGATTGGGGCTGGGGCTGCCTGCTGCGCGTGGGCTCCTCGTCCTCCAGCCGGAGGGTCAGTGAGATCCGCTTGCGCTGGAGGTCGACGTCAAGCACCTTGACGCGGACGATGTCGCCCGGCTTGACGACCTCCCGCGGATCCTTGACGAAGGAACGCGACATCGCAGAGACGTGGACGAGCCCGTCCTGGTGCACCCCGACGTCGACAAAGGCGCCGAACGCTGCCACGTTGGTGACGACCCCCTCCAGAATCAGGCCGACGGTCAGGTCGCTGAGTTTCTCGACCCCCTCCGCGAAGACGGCGGTCTTGAAGGCCGGCCGCGGGTCGCGACCGGGTTTCTCCAGTTCTTTGAGGATGTCGGTCACGGTAGGCAGGCCGAAGGTCTCGTCGACGAACCGCTTCGGGTCGAGGGTGCGCAGCGTGGCGGTGTTGCCGATCAGCGTCCGGAGGTCGGTTGTCGCCGAGACGAGGATCCGGCGTACGACCGGATACGCCTCGGGGTGAACGCTGGAGGCGTCAAGTGGGTCCTCCCCGTCCCGGATCCGCAGGAAGCCGGCACACTGCTCGAACGCCTTGGGACCCAGCCTGGCGACCTCCCGGAGCGTCCTGCGCGAGCGGAACGGCCCGTTCGTGTCCCGGTGGGCGACGATGTTCTCCGCCAGGGTCGGGCTGATGCCGGAGACCCTGACCAGCAATGGGGTCGAGGCAGTGTTGACATCGACCCCGACCCCGTTGACGCAGTCCTCGACGACGGCGTCGAGTGATCGTGAAAGCTTGGTCTCGGCGAGATCATGCTGGTACTGCCCGACTCCGATGCTTTTCGGGTCAATCTTGACCAGCTCCGCGAGCGGATCCTGGAGCCGTCTGGCGATCGAGACGGCTCCCCGGAGGGAGACATCCATCCCGGGCAGTTCCTGCGCTGCGAACGCCGAGGCGGAGTAGACCGAGGCCCCAGCCTCCGAAACGACGACCTTGGTCAGCTTCAGATCCGGGTGACGCTTGATCAGGTCGGTTGCCAGCCGGTCGGTCTCCCTGGAGGCCGTTCCATTGCCGATCGAGATCAATTCGACCGCGTGCATCCTGGCCAGCCGTTCCAGTTTCGCGATCGATTCGTCCCAGCGGCGGGCCGGCTCGTGAGGATAGATCGTGTCGGTCGCGACCACCTTGCCCGTCGCGTCGACGACCGCGACTTTGACTCCGGTGCGGAATCCCGGGTCGAGTCCCATGGTCGGCCGCGTTCCGGCCGGGGCGGCGAGGAGGAGGTCCCGCAGGTTGGCCGCGAACACCCGGACCGCCTCGTCCTCGGCCGCCTGCCACAGCCGCATGCGCAGGTCGATCCCGAGGTGGACGAGGATCCTGGTTCGCCATGCCCACCGGACGGTGTCCAGGAGCCAGCGGTCGGCTGGCCTGCCCCGGTCCGCGATGCCGAACCGGACGGCGATCCGCTGCTCGTACTCACTCGGGCCGGCGGCGGGTGCCTGTCCCGGTTCCGGACCTGGCTCCGTCTCCGGGTCGAGGGTGAGATCGAGGATCTCCTCTTTCTCCCCCCGGAACAGGGCGAGCACCCGATGCGAGGGCAACTGCGGCAGCGGCTCGGAGAAATCGAAGTAGTCGGAGAACTTCGCCCCGGCCTCCGCCTTGCCCTCGCGTACCCGCGCGACCATCCTGCCGACCGTCCACACACGTTCGCGCAGGGCGCCGATGAGGTCTGCGTCCTCTGCGAACCGCTCGACCAGGATGGCCCTGGCGCCGTCCAGGGCCGCTGCGGGGTCCGCGACCCCCCGATCCGGATCGACGTATCCGCTCGCCGCGGTCTTCGGATCCTGGCTCGGGTCAGCCAGGATGAGCTCTGCCAGCGGCTGGAGGCCGGCCTCCCTGGCGATCTGGGCCTTGGTCCGGCGTTTCGGTTTGTACGGGAGGTAGATGTCCTCCAGACGGGCCTTGGTCTCCGCCGCCATGAGTTGCGCTTCGAGGGCCTCGTCGAGCTTTCCCTGGGTGCGGACGGACTCAAGGATGGCCGTC
>JAFGOK010000600.1 GCA_016926535.1 Micromonosporaceae bacterium
CCGCGTCTTCTTTGTGATCGGTTCCGCGTCTTCTTTGTGATCGTCCATCTGGGCGGCGTCGATCTGGCCGCGCTCTGGCATGCTGATCAGACAACGCACCGCGGCCAGCAACCATGAGCGGGATAGGGCAAGTGCCGGCATCACCATTGAGACAACCATTGTTCGACAACTCGCCGTACGAGATCGAAACCCGGGATGAACTCGACCTTCACCTCGCCCGGGGCAGCATCGCCGGGCTGACCCTTCAAGGGCTGCGCCTGGATGAGGACTGGCCGGTCGGTCTTGAGACCGCCAACGTCACCGACGCCCTGTTCGTCGGATGCTGGTTACCGTCTGTAGAAGCCAGTGCCGACCTCGTCCGCCGGGGCGCTTCGGTGGTTCCCGCGTTTGCGGACCTGCCGTACCCGACTCAACCTGCCCAGTTGTACCGGCCAGAGGATCTCTTCTCGGGATTCCGAGACGGCGGTTTCTCCGGCATGTACGACACTCGGGTCTACCGGCATTTCGTGGCCAGCGGGGGCGTCCTACCCCCGGTCCGGGAAGCGCTGGCCCAGCGCATGCATGATCACGGCATCGACAACGCCCTCAGCGAGGCTCTCGACGTGTGGATCACCGGTGGAGGCGGCCCGGTGGTCGGCATCATGGGTGGTCACGCGGAGCCACGCGGCTGCGCCGGCTACCGCGCCGCTGCTGCGATCGGCAACGGGCTGGCGCGCACCGGCTGCCTCGTCGTGACCGGCGGTGGGCCGGGAGTCATGGAAGCGGCCAATCTCGGCGCGTACTTCGCCGACGAAGGCCCCACAGAGCTTTCGGGCGCCATCGATGTGTTGGCCAAAGCCCCGCGGTTCGCCGATCACGGCCCATACACCGCGGCTGCGATTGAGGTGCGGCAACGGCGCACCCGGCCAGCCGACGGCCCGATCGGTTGGGGCCGCGACGGTGGCCTGTCCGTTCCGACCTGGCTGTACGGCCACGAACCAGCCAACGTGTTCGCCGCGAGGATCGCCAAGTACTTCTCCAACGCCATCAGGGAGGACACGATCCTCCGGATGGCCCGCGGTGGCATCGTCTTCGCGAAAGGCAAGGCCGGGACAGTCCAGGAGGTCTTCCAGGCCGCGACCAAGTCGTTTTACGCGACGGACGGAGCCAGCGGACCATTCGTCTTCATCGGCCGGGAGTACTGGACCACGACCCTGCCGGTGGACGTGCTGCTGCGACCGGTCCTCGCAACGTCACCGCACGGCGATCTCTCCCAGCTCATCCATCTGACAGACGACCCGGAGGAAGCCGTAGAGATCATCGTGTCCCACCGGTCCCACCGGGCAACCGGTCCGGGACCATCGCCGGGCGAGCCGCTCGGGTGAATCGCCCGGGTGAGCCGGGAGGGCGGACGGTACCGCCCTCCCGGCTCACCCGGTGCGAATCGTCACTTCGAGGCGGTCGTTCCGACCGAGCGCAGGTCCTCGCACGCGCGCACGACGCGAGCGGCCATGGCGGTCTCGCCAGCCTTGCCCCAGGCGCGTGGGTCGTACAGCTTCTTGTTGCCAACCTCACCGTCGACCTTGAGCACACCGTCGTAGTTGCTGAACATGTGCGCGGCGACCGGACGGGTGAAGGCGTACTGCGTGTCGGTGTCGACGTTCATCTTGACGACGCCGTAGTCCAGCGCCTCGCGAATCTCCGAGAGCAGGGAACCGGAGCCGCCGTGGAAGACCAGGGCAAGCGGCTTCTCGCGGCCGTACTTCGCGCCAACCGCGTCCTGGATCGCCTTGAGGATCTCCGGGCGAAGCTTCACGTTGCCCGGCTTGTACACCCCGTGGACGTTCCCGAAGGTCATGGCGGCCATGTAGCGGCCCTTCTCGCCCAGGCCAAGAGCCTCGACCATGGCGAGGGCGTCCTCTGGGGTCGAGTAGAGCTTCTCGTCGATCGCTCCGACGACGCCGTCCTCCTCGCCTCCGACGACGCCGACCTCGACCTCAAGAATGATCTTGGCTGCGACACACTCCGCCAGCAGCCGCTCGGCCAGCTGGAGGTTCTCGTTCAGCGGCAGGGCGGATCCGTCCAGCATGTGCGACTGGAACAGCGGGTTCTCGCCCCGCTTCACCCGCTCCGCCGAGATCGCCACCAGCGGCCGGACGAAGGTGTCCAGCTTGCTCTTCTGGCAGTGGTCGGTGTGCAGAGCGATGTTGATCGGATACTTCTTGGCCACCTCGTGCGCGAACACGGCAAACGCGCAACTCCCGGTCACCATGTCCTTGATGGTCGGGCCGGAGAAGTACTCGGCGCCGCCGGTCGACACCTGGATAATGCCGTCACTTTCCGCCTCGGCGAAGCCACGGATCGCAGCATTGAGCGTCTGCGACGACGTGACGTTGATCGCCGGGTACGCGAACGCGCCGGCCTTGGCGCGATCGAGCATTTCGGCGTAGGCATCGGGAGATGCGATTGGCATGACGACGCTCCTTGCTTGACGTTGCGAACATCGCAACTGACTCTGTCCCGTTTGGCAGTATCGCGCAGCACGGGCTGGGCCCGCGCACCGACCCACGAAACAGGTCACAGGACGTTGTTGCGCGCCGCCAGCGAAGCGGTGTAACCGACGCCAATGATCTTGCTCCGCAGATGTGCCTCTTGAGAGTCGTCCTCTGCTGCGGCGTGCAGCGGCTGCGGGGGCGGAAACGGCATGTCTAGCTGGTTGATCCCGCTCAGCCACAGCAGCCGGGCCCGATCCTCGGCGGTTTTGCCCTTCGCCGCCGGGTCGAGACTCGCCATCGCGGCCGTCGCCTCGGCAAGGAAGTCACCGCGGGTGATGACTGCTATCTCGTC
>JAFGOK010000011.1 GCA_016926535.1 Micromonosporaceae bacterium
AACACCGCAGACACCGGCGTCATCGTCAACGGACACGATGTGACGGCCTATGGCCTGTTCGTCGAGCACTACCAGAAGTACCAGACCATCTGGAACGGCGAGCGCGGCCGGACAGTCTTCTACCAGAGCGAGTTGCCCTACGACCCGCCGAGCCAGCGGGCGTGGACCAGCCCCAGCGGCGCGAAGGGTTGGGCCTCGTACAAGATCGCCGACCGGGTGCGCACCCATGAGGCCTGGGGGCTGGGGGTCTACTCCTACTTCAACCAGGGAGTCGACATCCGCGAGGCCAGAGCGATCGAAACCCCGACCGCCAAGGGGGTCGTGTTCCACGACATGATCACTGTCTTCCTCGACGGCAGTGGTGGCATCGAAAAGACGATCAACAATGCCGGCACCCCAGTCATCGGGGCGTACGGCACCAGCATGGTCGTGACCTACCCGGAATCGTGATCCGATCGCCCCTTTCCCCCGAGGGGCAGGGTGCCGGTCCGGACAGTGTCCGGACCGGCACCCGAATCCGCCTGGTCAGGTTGAGACGGGTCCGCAGAAGGCGACGCGGTCGTTGGCTCTACCGAGGGCGAGAGGCTGGCCTGGGTCTCTGAGGGCAGGGGGTCCGCAGACCCGGCGGGCGCCGAGGACGGCTGCGGGGCCAGCGAGGGCGAACCCGCCGGAACGAGATCGTCGAGTTGCCTCGGCGCGACGGTCGTCGCAGGCAGGTCGAAGGTCCACCCGTCGTCCAGCAACTGCGGGATGAGACGCTCCAGCGCTTGGACGGTCTGGGTGCGATCGCCCCCGCCATCGTGCATCAGCACGATGCCCCCCGGCTTGAGCTGCTGGTTGACAGCCTCGACGATGGCGTCGACTCCAGGGCTGTCCCAATCCTCAGGATCGACGGTCCAGGTCACCGGCGTCATGCCGAGATCAGCCGCCACCCCCGCCGCCGCTCCCCAGTTGCCGTACGGGGCCCGGAAGTACCCGACCTCGGCGTGTGGCACCACAGCCTTGATCTCTCCTAATACGCCCAGCAGATCCTTTCTCGCCGTATCCGCCGCCATCACGCCAAGATCATCATGGCGCATAGAGTGGTTGCACAGCGCATGACCCTCCGCGACGATCCGTCGCACTATCTCCGGATACTGACCGACCTGCTCCCCGACGACGCAGAACGTCGCCGTGACGCGGTAGCGGGCCAGCAGATCCAGCACCGCCTCAGTGTCCTGCGACGGCCCGTCGTCGAAGGTCAGCGCCAGCGTCCTGCCCCCAGATCGGGTGCGATCGACCAGTGAGAGAGCTCCGGAGGACCCGGCGACCGCGGCAGCCCGCCCGCTGTTCCCGGCATCGCCGACATCCGTCCGGCCGACGTGGGCCGGGGCCGGCAGCCCGACCACCGGCCCGCCCCGAAGCGCCTCGGTCATGAAGTCCCTCCAGATCCGCGCGGGAAGGCCGTCCCCGGCGATCGCTTCGCCCGCCGCGTCCCTGATCGGCCCTGGGGTAGCCTTGCCGATCCAGACGACGGCCGCCAGGGTCGGCGTGTAACCAGCCAGCCACGCGTCCTGATTGTGCTTCGTATTGCCCCACTGCTGGGTCCCGCTCTTTGCCGCTGCCTCGTGCCCTTCCGGCTCGCCGTAGCGCTCCGCAGCACTGTGCAGCACGGTCGTGACGTCCGCGGCGACCTCCTGCTTGAGGATCCGACGGAGATTCGGCTTCGCCTGGTACCACGGTGAACCGTCCATCCCTGCAACGGATTCGATGCAATGCCGGTCCGCACGGACCCCGCCAGCGGCGAGGGTCGCGTACACGGTTGCCAGATCCGCTGGACTGACGGCGTACCTTCCGATGGCGATGTCGGATCTGGTCTTCCCGGGCAGGGGATCGCCCTTGGCGTCCACCATGGAGGGCACCCCGCCGTAGGTTGGCGAGATCCCCATACTGATGGCCAGCTTCCTGACCGTTGCAGCGCCCAACTGTTCCGTCAGCGCGTAGAACGAGGTGTTGATCGACTGGACCATAGCCTCTTCGAGCGTGCAATCCGGACACTGAAGGTTCTTTTCGTTGCTCAGCTCAGCCCCGAGGCGGCCAGGGAAGATCCGCGGGGAGGAACCGTCCCAGCGTGACAGGTACGACACTCCCGCGTTGAGCCCGGCCGCGAGCACGATCGGTTTGAAGGTCGACGCTGGGGAGTGCTGGGCCGCCGCATCGTCAAAGAACCCCTGCCCCCGGTTGCCGCCGTAGTAGGCTCGCACGCCGCCCGTCGCCGGATCCACCGCGACCAGCGCAGCATGCAGGTCAGCGGCTTCCGCCGGCACGGCCTCCAACTGAGCGATGGCGCTCTGCTGGGCGTACTGGTCAAGGGTCGTCACCACCCTCAGTCCCCCGGTACGCAGCACCTGGGACGGAATGCCCCTGCTGACCAGCTCCCGCTCGACCGCGTCGACGACCAAGCCGTTCGGCCCGCTCAGCGACTCCCCCGCAGCGGTCGGCGACAGCACCTCCGGGTAGGTCATGGCTTGCGCAGCAGTTTCGTCCAGCCAGGACTGGGACTCCATCGCCTGGAGGACCCACTGCCAGCGGCCGACGGCCGCCTCCCGGTCGACGCTGGGGTCGAACCCCCAGGGGTCTTTGATTACAGCCGCCAGCACCGCTCCCTGGGCTGTGGTCAGCTGGCTCGGGGCGATCCCGAAGTACGCCCGCGCAGCAGCGGCGATCCCATAGGCTCCGCGTCCGAAGTAGATGGTATTGAGATACCGCTGGAGTATCTCGTCCTTGGTGTACCTCCGCTCAAGCCTGATCGCCAGCACGGCTTCCTTGGCCTTGCGGTCCGCCGTCCGCTCCTGGCTCAGATAGGCGTTCCTGGCGTACTGCTGGGTGATCGTCGAAGCTCCCTGCCGGCCACCGAACAGATCTACCAACCCGGCCCGAGCAAGACCGCGGACAGAGAGCCCGAAGTGCTCATAGAACTGGCGGTCCTCAGCGGCGAGCACGGCCCGGCGCACCGGATCGGGAATCTGCCCGAGCGGCACGTCGGTGCGGTTCGTCACGCCCACCCTGGCGAGGATGGTGGTGCCGTCCCGGTAATAGAGCACGGACGCCTGTGGCGCCTCCGGGTCGTCCGGTAGCTGGACCCCACTGGCGTACGCCCCGGCACAACCGAACAGGATGAGGACGGCCGCCAGCCCCGAGATGGCACTCGCTCGCAACGCCGTGCGATGCCGCCTCGCAGCACGAATCATCGCTCGGAACATCCGGCGTCGCAGCAGCGCGGTGCGCCGGGATCTCCACCAACGTGCCCAGCAACGTGAGCTTGTCTTCCACACGTCAACAATGACGCATCAGCATCGATGCCTGGTTGCAACACGTATTGTTAGATATAAAACACTCTACGCTATCAACCCTTACTCACCTGGCATATTGCACCGCAGCACGTCAACATATGTGACATTCAATACTTGGAATCGCCAGATGCGACGCCGTCAGCCGACGAAGCCGATGGCCTGCTCCAATGCTCGATCCAGCAGGGCGAGCAGCGTGTCGCGCACCGAGAGGCGGTCCCGCGCGTCGAACCGCAACACCGGCACCTGATCCTTGACCGCCAGCGCCCAGCGCACCTCATTGAGATCATGCTGGAGGAACCCATCAAAGGCGTTCACCGCGACGATGAAGGGCACCTTGATCTGCTCAAAGTAGTCAACCGCCGGGTAGCAGTCGTCGAGCCGCCCACTGTCGACAACGACCACCGCCCCGAGAGCGCCCCGGACGAGGTCGTCCCACATGAACCCGAACCGGGACTGGCCGGGAGTCCCGAACAGGTACAGCTTGAGCGTCCGGTCGATCGTGACGCAGCCGAAATCCATCGCGACTGTCGTCGTGTGCTTGTCCGTCCGTGCGCCCGGATCGTCGATCCCGAGCGCAGCATCAGTCATCTCCGCCTCGGTGGTCAGCGGCTCGATCTCCGAAATCGAGCCAACCGTCGTGGTCTTCCCGACACCGAATCCACCCGCGATCACGATTTTCACTGGTACCGGGGGAATCGCGCTGCTCACAGGCTGATCAGGATATGGCACGAAGTCCATGCATCACTCGCAGGATGAGTTCAGGGGAACGTGGGTTGGGCGCATCCGCGACGTGCACCACGACGTAGCCCGCGAGATGCAGGTCGCTGACGAGCACCTTGGTGACGCCGAGGTGGAACCGCAGGCGCGCGGAGATCTCCGCGACGGACAAGGGCTGGACACACAACGCAACGATCGCTCGGAGTTCCGGCGCGAGCCCGGATGTCCCATGGCGCATACCCGCCTGCACGGCAAGGCTTGCGGTCACCTGCGTCTCCAGTCCGATGTCAGAAACCTCGTCACCAACCCTGCCGCGCGTGAGTACGAAGGGCCGAGGCCTGGCCGGGATGGTCGGCGGCGGGACCTCCACCAACGGGACCGGCGGCGGTGCCGGCCCCCTCGCCGCCTGCTGAGACTCCGGGCCGCGAGCCTCCTCCTCGGCGTCCTTTGAGCTGGATCGCAGGTAGGGAGGCAGCCGGGGTGAGGATCCCCGGTTGAACCCGGTGTCACCGGACGGTGGTGAACTCATAGTTGAACCGCGTTTTTCAGCTCTGCGATGAGTTGAGGGGTCAGCGCGCCGCCCGC
>JAFGOK010000106.1 GCA_016926535.1 Micromonosporaceae bacterium
CCGACGAGCACCGGTAGGTGTAGCCGCAGTCCGGCGAGGCGGCCAGCGGATCCGTCCCGACCGTCCATGCCGTACCCGGCCCAGCGCAGGTCACCGAACCCCCCTCGCCCAGCGACCACATCGCTTTCACCGGGCGGGCCGTCGCCGTGACCGACACCCCGGGAACAGAGGCGGTCGCCGACTGGGACTGCCAGGAGGCGGCGTTCAGGGTCAGCCAGGTCGGCAGGTTCACCAGCTGGTCACCGGCCGGGTTGAGCCGGATCACCGCCGCCGGCAACCGCAGCCTGGCCCTCGCCATTCTGGCCAGGACTTCCGGTGACACCGTGGGCGGCGAGCCTGCGATCCAGACCGGACCTGGATAGGCGACCGCCGTCCCGTCGTCCAGGACACATGTCTTGAAGTACCAGCCGCCCTCCCCTGCGGGCTGGCTACCGAGCGCGGCGATGTCCTCAGCCGAGATGTCTGCCGGGGTGAAGGTGCATTGGGTATCGCTGCTACCGCCGGAGGATCCGGTGCTCTGGGTCCCGTTCCCCCGGTTGCCGCTGCCGGGCTTGCGGGGTGTTCCGGCGTAGACGTCGCACTGCGGGTCGCTGGGGTCGGTGCAGACCGTGCCTCCGGTTGCCCCGTCGGCCAGGGCCGGTGACGGATTGATGGCGGCGAGCGCCGTTGCTGCGGCCACGGCGGCGAGGAGTGTGGCCATCCGGGATGCGGCTTGCGCGGTCAGCGTCAGCATGTCCCGACCTTTCCCAGCTTGAAGTACGAGATCTTCCAGGTGCCGTCGGCGAGGGTCACGGTGGCGGTCATGTTGTGGCGCCCGCCGGGGACGTCGTTGACCAGGCCACCGGATGCCTTGTACATCAGCCAGTTCTCGTCGTTGACGCAGTCGCTGATCGTCGCCTGGGTCGGGGCCTCTGTCGGCTTGACCTCGACCACCTTCGGGTCGATCACCGGTTCGCCCTGGGAGACCTGCTCGTTCTGCTTGTGGGTCAGCAGCGCGCTGACGATCAGCTTCAGCGCCTCGCCGGAGGTGTAGGTCCGCAGTGCCGGGGCTTCGGAGTCCGAGGTCTTGCCAGCCTCAACCCATGCACCCCACATTCCCCGATAGGCGGCCAACGCCGCCCGCGCCGCCGCGTCGCTCGGCCCCGGGCTGGCGGAGGTGGCAGCGGTTGAACCCGAGGTTCTCGGACCGTTTGTGTCCTTGCCGCACCCTGCTACTGCCAGCAGCGCGGCGAGGACACAGGCCATCCCCATCGAAACTGGCCGTTGCGTGCGCACCTTGAACCTCCTCCTGCCAGGTACTTTCTGATCAATGGATTTCGTGACTAGCGATTCATCCGCAACAATCTGTGCCCAGCGCACCACTCGACTTCCGGCGCCGCAAGTGTCATCTGTCGCAGGTGCGGCTCGTGCACCTGCGACGCTGGGAGGGGACAATCTCCATCAAAAGGCTCACGCCAGGGTGACAAACTGTCGCTTACCCGACAGTCCGATAACGGTCATGTTTCAGAATGCTGTGCTCAAGCCATCGCTTCACAGGGAGAGGCAATGAGCGACGCCGATCACGTCCGTGCCGCACTCGCGCTCATCGGTCAGCGGGACATTGTCGCCAGCCTGGTCGCGATGCATGAACAAGGCACCGCCACCGCCGCAGATCTCCAAACCCGCGGTATCTCACAGCCCTCGCAGGTGCTGCGGTCCCTCGCCACCCGCCGCCTCGCGGAGCCGGCGACAGCCGGCAGCCAGACCGAAGACTCCGAGGGCGGCAGCTACCAACCCACCGATCGCGGACGAGAGCTGATCGCCATCCTGCTCGACCTGAAATCGTGGGGTACGCGGTACCTCACATCATGATGTCAACGAGCTGACACATCTTTCCGGCCGCGAGCATCCGCCGTCTACACTCCGCAACTGACAGATTGCATCATGCGCATGTATCCGGCCGAGGGGTGGCAGCGATGCCGGAGCAAATCCGCAAGGTGTTGAGGCTGGCCGAACTGACGCTGGTCCCCGACATTCTGCTGGCAATCAATCAGCGACCTCGACAATTCACCGACCTCAAACGCAGTATTCGGGCCGACCATGGCCAGGAAATCCACGATTCAACCTTTTCCAGAGCGCTTCGCCGCCTCAGGCACCACCAACTGGTCTGCCGAAATGACAGCGGATACCACCTCACCGAGGCCGGACACCGGCTGCTGCGAATCATCATTGACGCGAAGCAGTGGGCAGTCCACTACCCCGACAGTCTCGATCCGCCGTCACCGACACTGGCGGATCCGCCGGCAGAAGCGGACCAGCGCGGATAGGACCACCGATCGTCCAGGATGGAAGCTGGCCTTGTCATGCCCTCCTGGACAGCCGCTCCTCTCCGGAACGTCGTGGTCCCCCTCGGGCCTATCCGCTGGTCGCCCCGGTCAGCGGTTGTGCGCGTTCCAGGAGTTGCCGGACCGGCTGGTGCCGCTGGTAGTGGCGGAGCAGGGTTGTCATGCGGTTGACGTGGCCGGCACAGCGGGGTGAGTCGATTTCCCCGAGGAGGATGTCGACGGCCCGCCCTCCGTGCTTGACCGCTTGGTCGAGATCCGGCTGCTGCGCGTTGAGGAAGCCCGTGGCCAGCAGCGTATGCCGCAGCGCGGCTTCCCGGGAACGCGGTTCGGTCTGCAACCGGATGGCTGCCCGCAGGTGGGAGCGGGCGCGTTCGGTGTTGCCGAGGCGAAGGTGGCAGTATCCGGCCTGGCCGTTGGCGTGCGCCTCGTCCAGCCAGTACGCCCAGGCGGGCGTGGCACCACAGGCAGCACCGGCCACGGGGCCGCTGGACGCCTGGCTGAGGTGGTTGAAGGCATCGTCGATGGCTCGCTGGGTGGCGGTGGCGTCGTTGGCGTTGGCCTGCGCCTCGGCAACGCGCAGGTCGAGGATGGCGGCGACCTTGGGTGATCCCCCCGGGTATCCGGCTCGGGCAGTCTCGGCGAGCGTGACGGCCTGCCGGACCTGCCCGATGTCCTTGGCCTGGCAGGACATGAAGCCGAGGACGTTGGCGCCCAGTGCCCGATCGCCGGCGGCCTGGGCCGCGTGCAGGGCTGCGGTCCAGTATCGCTGGGCTCGGGGGTGCTGGCCAGTTTCAAAGGCTGACCAGCCAGCCAGTCGCAGGAGCTCGGCGACGTTGCTGTGCAACCGCCGCCCAATGTGGTCGGAGTAGCGCCGCTGGTCGATGAGGCCGGTGACGTACCGGATCTGCTCGCCGATCAGGTTGAGTAGGGGTCCCCCGCCGAGGCGGTCGTCCATGGTGCGCAGTCGGGCGGCGATGGCATCGAGGTCGTCGACGATCGTTTCGGGTAGTGGTGATCCCGTGTGGCGGGTGAGGCTGCCGGCCTGGTGGGCCAGGAGCCATTCGTGGGCGGGCTCGGTGGTCGCGGCGCCCAGCATGAGCAGGAATACCCGGCGGTCCATGGGACCAGCATCGGCAACCGCCCACAGGGCGCGCAAGGCCCCGCCGGCATCCCAGGGCACATCAAGGCCGACCGCGGCGGGAACGGCGAGCGTGGGATCCGAGGACCACCCCAGATCCGCTGGAAGCACCGGGCGACCGAGTTCCCGCGTCAGCAGTGTCGCCGTCAGCGCCGGCCAGGGACTCGCCGGCTGGGCTCCTCTGACCCATTTGTAGGGGGTCTTCGCGTGGACCCGGCTGCGGAGGCCGCAGCTTCCCGCGTACTCGTTGAGCTGCCGAGCCAGGTGCTCGCAGGACCAGCCCAGGGCGTCCAGCATGGCCCCCAGTGCCCCCGAGGGGCGCGGGCCGGCGGCGGTCACGACCGGCCGCCCGGTGTGGACACCACGGCGCACCAACGACACCGTCGCGCACCCTTGGCCCATCGACGGTGACGCGATGTGCTGGACGCACCACCGGCCGATGCCCCCAGCATTGACGACGGCGGGCTGGATCCCAGCGGCATGTTCGTTGACAACCTCATCATGACCACGACACGACTCCGGCGGGCTGGATCCTCCGATGGCCAGGACCATCGCGATGACATTGTGCGAACGTATAAGTTCGCATAGTGTACCGATGGTAGCCAAGGTGTTGGAGGGATGTTTGCCCGACGATCCACCGCTTCGCCCCCGGCAGCAGTTGGGGAGGAGACTCCGCCAGCTTCGGCTCCTGGCGGGGCTTAGTGGTGTCCAGCTGGCCAAACGGATCGGGCGCACCCAGGCATACGTGTCCCGGCTGGAGACCGGAGCCCACCGTCCCAGAGTCGACGTGATTCACGCCTGGCTCCAGGCGACGGAAGCATCCGAAGCCGACTGCCAGGACGTCCAGGCGCTGGCAGCGGCAGCCCAGATCGAGGTCACCGGCTGGCGGGCGGTGTTCCGGGGAACCCTTGCCGGGCGACAGCATCAGCTCATCGCCCAAGACGCCCAAGCCACCAGCGTCCGGCACTTCCAGCCATACCAGGTTCCCGGGCCGTTCCACACCGCCGCCTATGCCACGGCCGCGTTCCGCTCGATCCGCTCAGCCACCGAGGATGATCTGGAAACGGCGGTCGCCACCCGGCTGGAACGCGGACGGCGGATGCGCCAGCCCGGTGCCCCCACCTACCACGCCATCCTGACCGAACCGGCGTTGTGGTGGCGGCCCACCGGGGTCAGCGAAGCCGACCGAACCCAGCTGTGGCGCTCGATCCTGGTCGCGGCCGAGACGCCGCACCTGACCGTGCAGGTCATCCGCACCACCACACCCATGGACCAGGCCCCCATGTGCGCCTTCATCATCACGGACTTCCCCACCTCGGCCGACGAGCCCACCATCGTTGACGTCGAACTGCCTCCAGTCGAGATGACCTTCGCCGGCGAAACCGACGTCGCGGCGTTCGAACTGGCCTGGAAGCGGATGCTCGCCGCGGCGCTCAGCCCGGAAGACTCCCTGGCGTTCGTCCAGGGCCTGATCGACCAGCACGGCTCATAGATTCACAGCGCTGCCGATCGCGGCAGTCGCATCGCTCGGGACAGGAAGGGAACCACAATGACCACGTCAGACCCTCGGCCCCCGATCATCTCGTTCATCAACTGGCGCAAGGACAATTCCAGCCACGACACCGGGTGTGTCGAGATCGCCGACGGGCCGGAGGGCTGGGTCGCTGTCCGGGACAGCAAGGACGCCGGGACCGGCCCTGTCCTGCGGTTCAACGCCACCGAGTGGGCGGCCTTCATCCGCGGCATCCGCGATCGCACGCTGGTTGCCTGACGGCGGACCCATCGACGGCCACCCCTGACCACACAACGGCCACCCCTGACCACACAACGATCACACCGAAAGGAGATGTCGGTGAGCGCACCCCAGCATCAGCCGTCTCCGGCACCTCCGCTTGGCCGTCGGGGCATCCACGCGCTGGTGGTCGCCACCGGGATCTCCTCATTCGGCGATGGGGCGTTTCTGGCCGCCGCTCCGCTGGCCGCCGCCGCCCTGACCCGCAGCCCGATCGCGGTATCCCTGGTCGCGGCGGCCGAGTACCTGCCCTGGGTGATCATCGCGCCAGTGGCCGGGGTCTACGTCGACCGGTGGCCCCGCCGGGCGACGATGATCGCAGCCGATGTCATCCGGCTCTGCGCGGTCGGCGCGGCCGCCGTACTGATCGCCTGCGGGCTGGTATCCATCCCGCTACTGGCCTGCGTCGCCTTCATCACCGTCGCCGGCACCGTGTTCCACGACGCGGCGGGGCAGACCATCATCGCCGACCTCACCGCCCGCCAGCCAGAACGCCTCCACTCCGCCAACGGCCGGATCTCGGCCGCGCTCACCGGGGGCAGGGAACTCATCGGACCACCCGCTGGATCCATGCTGTACTCGGCGACCGCCTGGATCCCATTCGCGGCAGACGCGGTGTCCTTCGCCGCATCCGCCGCCGTCCTCACCGCCGTCCCCAAACCCGGCCAGCATCCCCCAGCCGAAAACGCTGGCCTGTGGCGGTCAATCCGGGAAGGCGCGGTGTTCCTGGTGCACCACCGTGCCCTGCGAACGCTGTGCCTGCTGACCGCCGTCGGCAACCTCGCCTACAACTGCGCCTGGTCGACGTTTGTGCTCTACGCGACCGGATCACATGGGCTCGACGTCACCGACGCCCAGTTCGGATGGCTTGTCGCGGCCCTGGCCGCGGGCGGCATCCTCGGCGGTGTCCTGGCCTCCCGCATCATCGGGATACTGGGAAGTGGCATGACCGCCATCACCGGTTTCGCGCTTGAAGCTCTTGCCTGGCCAGCCGTGGCCGCAACCACCAACCCGCTGATCGCAGCTCTGGCGCTGATCGTCACCGGCTTCGCCGCGACCCAGGCCACGGTCGTCATCATGTCCGCCAGACAGCGTGCCGTACCCGGTCACCTGCTCGGCCGGGTCATCACCGCGTTCCGGGTCGTCGGCAACGGCACCGCACCGTTCGGCGCCGTCCTGGGCGGCTTCATCGCCAGCTGGGCGTCCCTTCGTGCCCCGCTGATCGCGGCCGGAGCGCTGCTGCTGGCGGCGCTGCTCGTGGCCTCCCTGTCCGGACGGCTGCGCGCCGATCTGGACCACACCGACCTGGCTGACTCGGACAGGTAGTCAATCTTGATGGATACGTATAACCCCGCATACCGTATTGCTATACGAAGTTATGCGTTTTCTGGTGCCAATGATGCCGATGATGCGGATCATGTCGCCACCGGCAGCACCGGCGCCATCAACCAGCGACGGGACCATCCAATGCGACGAAACGCCACGAACAGACCGCCAGACGGAACTCCCCCACCGTCTGGATGCGGCGAGACCGGTAGAACCAGACCGTCCGGATACGGCGAGACCGGCGAAACCAGCAGGACGCGCCCGTCCGAACACGTCGTGGGCATCGCGGGAATATCGACCTGGGGCGAAGCCAGCCGCCTCTGGTACGAGCACCAACCCGACCGAGCCTGGATTGAGTGGGGCCTGTGCTGGCCACCACTGAGCATCGCTCGACCCCGCTGCCCCCATTGCCATGCCGGCTGGCCGTGCCACACCGCACTGACCGCCCATCAGCTGCTCAGCGCGTTTGAGGAGGCCGCGGCACGAGTTGGCGACCGTGGCTGGGGCCGCAACCATCGTCGCGGAGTCTCCGGGGAGTCCGGGTCATGACGCCAGTGCCCGCTCTCGCCGACGACTTCTTCCGGCTGGCCCACCACGACACGACCGGCCAGCCGCTGCTGCACCCCCGGGCGACCGGGCTCGGCCTGGCGGCGGCACTGCTCGCCGAACTGCTGTGGGGGCGGAGCCTGGTCGTCCACGAGGGACTGATCTACCCCCACCCGGAGGCCACCCGGCCACCGGCGGACGCGCTCACGCACACCGTGCTCGACCAGATCACCGCCCAGACCCGCTACCACGACCTTCGCACCTGGCTGGGATTCCTCAACCAGCGGGCGACCGCCGATGTCGCCGAGCGGCTGTGGAGGGCCGGGCACGTGCGGCCGGTGATCGGCCGGCGGCTGCTACGCCGCGACACGGTGACCTATGTGCCCACCGACCTGCTGACCGCCGCCGGCCCCTGGGTGCGGCTGTC
>JAFGOK010000601.1 GCA_016926535.1 Micromonosporaceae bacterium
CCCGGGTCATACGGTTCGTGCGGTTCTGCGGAAAGGACGTCTCCCTGCACCATGTTCCTGGGCTGCGGGCCGCTGCTATGCGCCGATTGGAGGAGTGGGTCAGAACGTGAACTCGCCGGTGGTGGCACAGTCCAGCA
Source organism: Micromonosporaceae bacterium (assembly GCA_016926535.1). GTDB lineage: Bacteria > Actinomycetota > Actinomycetes > Mycobacteriales > Micromonosporaceae > JABDRL01. Next base: position 138 of record JAFGOK010000601.1, read on the forward strand.
ACCCGGTGGAGATCGAGCCGCCGCAGTACTTCCCAAGCAAATCGGCCATCAGCTCCACCGACTGGCGCAGCCGCTGGACCGGCACCACGGCGTACGGGTCCTCGGTGAACAGCGCGATCGCGGTGGAACTGGTCGTCACCTTGCAGTGGTCGCAGTCACGGTAGTTCCACTTGCGAGTCAGCACCCGCCGCTCATCGGCGTAGACGATCTCGCCTGGCCGGGTCACCTCGGCCGTCCGCCCGCCCAGCGGCACAAACTCCTCCCCACCCTCAGAGCGACGAAGCGTGATGTCACCGGAGAGCGTCGCGAGGTCATAGCCGCCGACCGGAAGATAGAACTCGGTCTCAACCAGCAAGTACGTGTCAACGGCCTTCGAGATGGTGGGGAATTCCTCCCCCTTGACGAGCCTGCGAAGGAATGCCTCCGCGGTCGGCCGGCTATCCTTCGGCTTGACCCCGAAACTGCGATACGCCTGGCGCCATGCCTCGATCTCCGGCAGGGTCGCCAGGCTCTCATAGGTGAGGTCCCCGTGCATGCGAGCCGCCGCCGCGCGCTTGCGCTCTTCGAGTTCCTGATTGACCCCGGTGTTGTCGATTCCCTGCGCAACCAGGACCGCAATGCGCAGCTGCGGGTACCGCTCGCGCACCTCACTCGACACCGTCAGCTTCACCGTCTGGCCCCTTCCGGCGCTTGAACCGCTGGCCCACATCCCGTAGCGAAGCCAGCCCACTGGAGTTACCCGAACGATACGTGGACGCTACGGCGTACCTCCATGCTGGGTATGGCAGCACGACGCGCATGACCGTCAAGGGTCGAACTGCGTCGCGTTCACACATGGCGTACCAGGCCATCATCGCTGTGGAGTCATTCATGGAAAGTCAGACAACGGACCTGGCACAACGGTTGTCGCAGTGCGCGCACGCAGTGTTCGAGCGCCATGTTCCGGCACCGAACACGTTTGAGATCGACCAGCCGATCGGATATGAGCTACGCACGCGGTTCGACAAGGACCTCGGCCACGTCCGCCGGCTGGTCGTCTACATGCGCGGCACCCTGTGCGACTGGAGCCGCAAGGGCGGGGGTTGCGTCTACTGTGGTTTTTATCGGGCCACCAATGGTGGAGTCAGGATCCCGGACGACGCCTGCCTCAATCAGATCAACCAGGCCTACCAGCACTATATCGACCTGGGAGCCGATTCTGTCGGCATCTACAACGACGGCAGCTTCCTCAACCCAGCGGAACTGAGCGAATCAGCGCAGCATGCGATCCTGGAGACCGTCGCTTCCTGGCCCGGCATCAAGTCGGTGACCATCGAAACCCGGGGCAGCTTCGTCACCCGGGCCGCCATCGAGCGGTGCCTGCGCATTCTGCGGGGCGTGCGGCTGGAGGTCTGCCTCGGCATCGACTCACTGGATCCCAGCATTCAGGGCCTTGTCACCAACCGGGGAGTGCGGGTCGACGCGACGATCAGGAAACTCCAACTCCTCAAGGAACTCGGCTGCGGGGCGACGGCGCTCATGGTGTACAAGCTGCCGTTCCTGACCGAATCGGAGACTTTCGATGATCTGCTCGGCTCCATCACGAGGCTGACCGAGCTCGGCATCAACGTCGATCTGGAAGCCATGACCGTCCAGTCAGGATCGGTGCTGGAGTTGCTGCACCAGGAGGGGCTGTACCGGCCTCCGTGGATCTGGTCCATCATCGAGCTGCTCCGGGCAGCCCCGGACCCGAAGTCGGTCTACCTCAGTCCCTTCTCGTACTCGGTCATGACCAAGGATGTCCCCCGCAACTGCCAGCACTGTTCCGAGGATGTCAAGCGAGAGCTGTTCGACCGGTATGAACTGTCGCGGGACGCTGGAGATCTGCCTCAACTCCGCGACTGCTGCGTCGCCACCTGGCGGGAGGAGTTCACTCGTGACTGCGAGACGTCCCTTGAGGCCCGCGTGGCGCAGCACCTGGCTCGGATCGAGGGTCGGATCGGGTGCAGGGCCTGACGCTGGTGGCGTCGCTGCCCGCAGGAAACCCTCTGACCAGCAGCGCCCGGACCGCCACCGGCAGGTGATCCGAGCCGACCAGCACGTAGTCCGAGGAGAAGGTCGACAGAACGAACACGCTGACCTCGGCCTCAGCGAGCGCGGTGCAGGCGGCTCCGAGGAGACCCGGCGCGGAGTCCGGGCCGCCGACGTCGATGCGGATGGCGGAGAGCGGGCCGTGGGTGTCCTGGTCTGGCGCGGCGTCCCAGTCGTCGGATCTGACCACCCGGGTGTGCTCCAGCTCGTCGACCAGGGTGGCGGCGAGGCTACCGAAGCCGCTGGCGCAGGCGCCGTTCCCCGGGCCGCTGGCGCAGGCGCCTGGCTCCGGGAGCGCCCCGCCGTCCCGGGGGATCCCCGCTGCTCGGCACAGGTAATACCTGCCCGGCCTGATGCTGAACGGGCTGCCGGCAATGGCCAGCTCAAGGCGGCCTGGCAGATCACCGCTGGCCGCGATCGCGCCTTCCCCCTGGTTCCGGTCCTGGGTCATGGACGCACCGGAACGGCCCTGACCGCCGCCTCGATCTCGTCCAGCCGGTCCTCGCATTCTCTGGCATCGGCACCGGTCACGATGGCGAAGCCGAGACGCGGCCAGGACTGGCCCTGCCCATTCGCCGGGGCAACGGGGGTGCCCGGCCTGGTCAGGGTCGTCAGCCGGTACAGCCAGGGCGGCGCGGTGCCGGGGAGATGGCGATCGAGCGCTCCGAACACCATCTCCTCGGACGGGTAGAAGAACCGGATCCCCGCCGCCCTGCTGTGCTGCTTCCCAAGGTCCGGGATCGCGCCGAGGGCCAGACTCGCCGCGGCTCTCGGCAGGTCGACTCCAGTGGCCAGCAGCCCGAGCAGCGGGATGAGGTCGCCGCCGAGCCGGGGGTTGACCTCGACGATTCGCGGGCCGGTCCCGGTCAGGCGAAGCTCGACGTGCGCGATCGTCCACCGCAGCCCCAGGGCCGCGATGGCCCGCCGGGCGGCGTCCTGGGCCGCAGGCAACTCCGGCAGCGGGTCGACGTCGCTGACGACATGTCCGGTCTCTTCGAAGTAGGGGGGGAACCCGAGCCGCTTCCGGGCAGTCACCGGGAAGTGCACGGCATCATCGGTGATCACCGCGTCCATACTGATCTCCGGACCGTCGAGGTACTCCTCGACGAGGATGCTCGGCCGTACCGCGAAGTCGTCGATCCTGGCGGTCGCGGCGCGGGCATACGCTGCTGGCAGTTCCGGCACGCCTGTCACCTTGACCACCCCGATGCTGCTGGCCAGCGATCGCGGCTTGAGCACGACCGGGTAGCCGAGCCCCGCGGCGGCAGCGGCTGCCTCGCCTTCGGTCGACGCTGACCGGTACCGGGCGGAGGGGACCCCGCAGGCCTCGAAGACCCGCCGGCTGGCCAGCTTGTCCCGGCAGGCAGCCACGGCCTGCTCGGTGCTGTACGGGAGTTCGAGGTGGGCGGCGATCTCAGCCACCACCTCGACGATCGCCTCGTCGTAGGTGAGCACCCCGGCCAGCTCGTTCCTGGCGGCCAGCGCCATCGCGGCCCGAAGGAGAGCCGGGACGTCGGAGAGCTTTGCCGGCTCATGGTCCACGATGTACGGTCGCTGCCAGGTGCAGCGACCGCCGGTGATCAGCGCAA
>JAFGOK010000602.1 GCA_016926535.1 Micromonosporaceae bacterium
CTTTGACATCGACGCACGGCTCGGCGATAACGTAGGTCACTGGTCGCTCACTTTCACACGAAGGCAGGGCCGACGATTGTTACTCCGGCCCACCGTATCCCGTCACGGTAGGTCAGAGCCTAGTATCCCGCTTCATCGGAGGTCGACCCGTGCTAACCCACCACGATGTTGGGCATCGTGTCACGATCCAGCGGACCATCACCGAAAGTGACGGCCACTGCAGCGTGGCTGAGCTGGTCGGGGAGCTCGTGGGGTTCACGGAAACACACCTGGTTGTGACAACCGTTCGAGGAAGCGTCCAAGTACCTCACGATGCGATAAAAGCGGCGAAACGTATGCCCAGCCAACGGCGGTTCAGCATGACCGGCCAGCTCGAACGCATCGCCGCGGAGGGGTGGCCCGCCCCGGATGTTTCACACCTCGGCGATTGGCTGTTGCGCGCCGCTGGCGGCTGGACCGCCCGCGCCAACTCCGCCCTGCCAGTCGGCAGCCCCGGAAGGCCGCTGGCCGCAGCCGTTGACGCCGTGGCGGCCTGGTACTCCGAGCGAGGGCTCCAGCCGGCCATCATGATTCCAGGCCCGATCGGGGGAAGGGTCACGGCAGAGGTACGGCGACGCGGCTGGGTCAGCGATCCACCCGTGCTGTTCATGACAGCGCCCCTTGGAACGGTGGTTGCCGCTGCCGCAGCGACCAGCCCGGCACCGGCACCAGCACCAGCACCAACGCCTTCACCCTCGCCTTCCCGGGGCGGGGGCTCCGGTGCCGAGGGCGGGGGCTCCGGTGCCGTCCGCCTGGACCGCACGCCGTCCGAGTCCTGGCTGGCCATCCCGGCCGCCGCGCGGGGGCTGCCGGGCGTCGGGCGAGCCGTCATCTGCGGCGTCCCCAGCGCCCGTTTCTCCGGGACCTACGACGAAGCGGGCAACGCCCTCGCCATCGGGCGGGGCGTCCTCTCCTCGGACGGCCGGTGGCTTGGGCTTTCGCTGCTGTCGGTCCTGCCCTCGGCCCGGCGGCGAGGACACGCCTCCGCGCAGATCAACGCGCTGGCGGCGTGGGCCGTCTCCGCGGGGGCGACCCACGCCTACCTTCAGGTCGTCGAGGACAACGCCGGTGCGATCGCGCTGTACGACCGCCTCGGATTCACCACGCACCATCGCTACCAGACCTGGCGTCAGGTGGCGCGAACCGGGTGAGGCTACCTGCGGATCACCCGTTTGGGTTTGGTCTGGACGAACTCGGCGTAGCGCCGCCAGCCCTCCGACTTGTAGTCCTTGCCCGCGATGATCACCCCGAGGGCTCCGAGCAATCCGCCGAGACCGCAAATCGTGAGGTAGTAGAACAGCTGCTGGATGACGTACCCGAACCCGCCGCCGAACGCCTCGCCCTTGGAGACCAGCGGCCCGAGGAGCACGCTGAGCAGGCATCCGACCAGTGATGCCACCGCGATATCTCCTGCGACCCTCGCCATGGGGCGCCTCGGGGACCACCAGACAGCCGCCCCGAGAGTAACGAGGCTGACCGCGATCAGGGCGATCAGGCCGATCCAGATCTGCTTGCCGTCATCTTTCCCAGCGAACAGCCGCACGGCCAACCGTGCGACAACGTTCACCGCAAACAACGCGCCAGCGAGCACTCCGACCGGCAGCCACCGCTGCTTCATGCGTCCTCCAAGACCGAATCTGTCCTCGCTGCTTTCTTTACCCGCTGACAGGCCGTCACCGCAAGGTACGCGAGGAAAGTTCGCCAGCCAAGGGCACCAAACCACCGGAGTCAAGGACACCAGAAGTGCACCAGAACCACCAGCGTCGGCGCTACGTCTGCGGCGATGGGCGTGGCGCCCGGCCAGCCACGATCCGGCGGTAGATCGGCACGGCGAACGCGAGCGGGCCGAGCAACGTCGTCGCGACCCCAACCCAGTTCCCTGATGCCACGATCAAGTCGCCCTCACTCGTCTGAACACTCGCGGGAAACCAGACGCAACACCATGCGATCGCTGGAAAGATGCCAGCGGCCCGCCAGCCGGTCGTACTGCTCGCGAACCAGACGATCGCCGGGTTGCCCACCAGAGCCAGCACCAGGGAGATCGGCAGCCGGGTCTCGAACAGGTACCAGGCGCACCAGCCCGCCTCGTACATGGCAGAGACCACGGCCAGCCCGATTGCCGTCAGCAGGCCGGCAGCTCGCAGCCCTGCTTCGAGCGCTTCCTCGATCACGATGCGACCGGCAATCCGGCGAAGAGATCGGTCTCCCAGCCGTACTCGCCGGAGCCCGGCCCACGCTGGCCCAGAGCGAGCCGGTAGTACTCCACACCCATGGGTTCCGCCCCGAAGTTGCCCGCGATGGCCAGCAGCCACGACGTTGCGGGGATCTGCGTTGCGTGTGCCCGGATCGCCTCGCGCTTGGCCTCGCCGTGCTCTCCAGCGTCGATCCGAGCATCAAGGTGGTCCGGCGGGGTGACGAACGGCAGGTCCTCGGCCGTCTGGATCCCGGAGAACGGGTTGTCGCTCGTCCCTGCGAACTGGCGGATCCCGGCGTCGGCCACAGTCGACGGCATGGCCGTCCAGTAGACCTTGTCCGGGGCGTTGCCCTCCCCCGCGGCAAGGGCAACGGCTCGCATCGTCACCCGGTAGGCCTGGACATGGTCGGGATGCCCGTAAAAACCATTGGGGGCATAGGTGACGACCACCTGGGGGCGGACCTCGCGGATGACGTCCAGCAGCAGCGAGGCCGCGGCGTCGAGCTCAGCCCGGCAGAAGGCCCGCGGGTGGTCGTTTGCCGGTAAACCCATCATCCCAGAGTCCCGAAACCGACCTGCCCCGCCGAGGAAACGGTGATCCTGCACGCCGAGGATCTCGCACGCCCTCTCCAACTCCCCGAGGCGATACCCACCGAGCTGATCCGCTTCTGCGGCGACCAGCCCGGAGAGGCCGGGAATGTGGATCTCGCCTTCCTCGCCGAGGGTACAGGTCACCAGGGTCACTCTGGCGCCGGCCTTGGCATAGCGGGCGAGGGTCGCGCCCGTGCCGATGGTCTCGTCGTCGGGATGAGCATGCACGAACAGGATGCTCTGCTGCATGTTCCACTGCGGCGGTTGGCTCACCCGCCCAACTCTACGCAGGGCGTGACGTGGCACGGCGCGGCGCGGAGGGCGTGTTCGCGGGCCCACCGCGGCGAGCCGTTCCCGATTGTTCGGCGCTTCGCGTGGCATTTCTGCCCCGCACGGGTCAACATGCCGGGGTGGAGTATCCGGAGCTGGCCGCAAGAACCCGTCGATTCACGTATGGCGCCCCCCGCTCAGTGACCGTCAGCGACGACGGCCGCCGGGTGGTGTTCCTCCGCTCGAAAGGGCCCGAAGACCCGAGCGATGCCCTGTGGGTACTGGACCTCACCAGCGGCGACCCGACTGAGCGTCTGGTGGCGGATCCAGCCTCGCTGTCCGCTGAGGCCGACGACCTGCCTGCGGCGGAGCGGGCGCTCCGGGAGCGCCTGCGGCTGTCCGCCAGCGGTATCGGCTCGTTCGCCCTCGATGCCTCGGCGACGACCGCCGCCTTCGTCATCTCGGGGCATCTGTACCGGGCCGAGCTGGCCACCGGGGAGGTCACCACCGTTCCGACAGCCGGTCCCGTCGTCGACCCCCGCCCGGATCCGACCGGCCGGTACCTCGCATACGTCACCGGCGGCGCCCTGCGGTTCGTCGATCTCGCGAAGCCCACAGATCCGAAGGACACGCTGCTGGCTTCGGAGGAGCGAGCCACCTGGGGACTGGCGGAGTTCATCGCTGCGGAGGAGTTCCAGCGGTTCCGCGGCTACTGGTGGTCGCCAGACGGCCAGCGGATCCTGGCGCAGCGCGTCGATGAGGCCCGGGTCCCCCGCTGGTACCTCCACGACCCAGCGACCCCGGACACTCCCCCACGGACCATCGCGTACCCCCATGCCGGGGCGGACAACGCCGAGGTGACCCTGCACCTCCTCGACCTGGACGGGGGGTGGGTCGACGTGCGGTGGGACCGGGAAACCTACCCGTACCTCGTCGCCGTCTCGTGGGTCGGCAGAAGGCCACCGCTCCTGGCGGTGATGCGCCGCAACCAGCAGCATGGTCTGGTCCTCGCGCTCGACCCGCGTACCGGGGAAACCCACGCCCACGCGGAACTCGCGGACTCCTGCTGGATCGATCCGGTCCCGGGTACACCGTCCCACCTCCCAGATGGTCGCGTGCTGGTCGGAGGTGAGCTCAATCACGAGGGATACGACGCGCGGTGCCTGTTCGCCGACGGCAGCCTGGGCACCCCGGCCCAC
>JAFGOK010000603.1 GCA_016926535.1 Micromonosporaceae bacterium
CAGCCCGGTCAGGTCGTGGTGGATCCGGTACGGCGCGCTGGTGGCCGAGCCGAGCAGGCGCCACGGGCCATCGCCCACCCGCGCCGCATAGGTCACGGTCGTGCCAGCGCTCTCTGGAGCCAGGGCAGCACTCAGGTCAGCCCTGGTCACCGACTGCGGGGCGACGCTGAGGGCCAGTGACGCCGTGACCTCGGGCTTGGCCAGGGCGGCCGTGGCCTGGAACACGACGGTCGCAAGGGCCGGGACGGTCACGCTCATCGTCGTGTCCACCCCGGTCGTCAGCCTGGGCCGACCCTGCTGGGCCGCCGCACCCGGCACGGCGCCAGCAACGGCCGGGTAGATCTGCTGGAAGGTCGCACCGGCGGTGGAGGTCGGCAGCGCGACGGTCTGGGCGGTGGCGGCGTTGTTGGTGGCGATCAGGTACTCCACCCGCTGGTCGGCGTCGAGGCGGGAGAAGGCGAAGACGCCTGGGCCGTCGGCGGCGTACCGGGTGATCTGGGTCCCGGTGCGCAGTCCCGGATGCTCCGCGCGGAGGGCCGCCAGGGTGGCGATCGTCCGGTACAGCGGGTGGGTCTGGTCGTAGGAGTCGGTCGCCCCGGTGGCCGTGGTGCCGATCCGCGGCTGGTCGGCGTAGGCGGCCACCTGGGTGGCGAACAGGTCCTGGCGGGCGTCCTTGTCCCCGCCGGAGCCGACGAATCCCTGCTCATCCCCGGCGTAGACGACCGGCTGCCCCCGGGAAAGGAACATCAGCTCGTGACCGAGCCGGGAGCGCTGGAGCGCGGTGTCCTGGTCCTGGCCGCCTGAGGCGATGGCGTACCCGATGCGGCCCATATCGTGGTTGCCGAGGAAGGTCGGCAGCGAGCCGGCATCGGTGGTGCGCGTGGTGTAGAGCGAGTCGCTGACGTAGAGGCTGGCCAGGTCGCTCGCTGATCCGCCCCGCGCGACGTAGCCCGACGCCGCGGCCTGGAAGGGAAAGTCGAGGGTGCCGCCCAGCCCACCGGTGCGGACGTACTCGGCGTCGATCTCCGGATCGGCGCTGTAGACCTCGCCGAACTGATAGAAGTCCCGATTGCCGCGTTTGGCTGCGGCAGCGGCGATCCCGGCGGTGAACTGCGGCCAGAACGCGTCGTTGACGTGCTTGACCGTGTCGATGCGATATCCGTCAATGCCGCTGCGCGCGATCCAGTCCGAATAGATCTTGGTCATGCCCCGGACGACCTCCGGCCGCTCGGTCCACAGGTCGTCGAGGCCGTAGAAGTCGCCGTACTGGCTGCTTTCCCCGGAGAAGGTCGAGTCGCCCCGGTTGTGGTACATCGTCGGGTCGTTGAGCCAGGCCGGGGCCTTGGCCGTCGCTGCGGCGGCGGTGGTGAACGCTGGGGTGGACGGGAACGAGGACGCGTCAACGCCCGGGAACTCCCTGCTGCCGTCGGCGTAGTTGGCGTCGTCGAAGGGCTGCCCGTCCCGGTCGGTGTACGGTGCGTCCGTTTTGGACTGGTACTCGTACTGGCCCTGCTGGTTGGTGAGGACGTCGGCGGTGTGGTTGACGATGACGTCGAGGAAGATCTTGATGCCGCGCCGGTGGGCGACGTCAACGAGCCGCTTCAGGTCGGCGTTGCTGCCGAAATGGGGATCGACCTGAGTGAAGTCGGTGATCCAGTACCCGTGGTACCCGGCGGAGGCGTCCTGGCCGGTTCCCTGCACCGGCTGGTTGGTGAAGACCGGGGCGAGCCAGATGGCGGTGGTCCCCAGCCCGGCGATGTAGTCCAGCCGGTCGATGACCCCCTGGAGATCTCCGCCGTGGTAGAAGCCCTGGTCGGTCGGGTCGTAGCCGGTCGACAACCGGTCCCCGGTCCGGCCGCCGGTGTCATTGCCGGGATTGCCGTTGGCGAAGCGGTCCGGGAGCAGGAAGTAGAACTGCTCGCTGTGGCGCTGCGGCTGGGCATAGGCCGCCAGGGCCTTGGCAGAGGGCTCCGCCTTCCAGCGGACCTCGCCGTTGGCCGTCGTGGTGGCGGAGTCCCGCGCGGCTGCCCGGGTCGTGGCAAAGGGATAGCCGGTAACGGTGCTGATGAGGGCAAGAACGACAGCGGCGCTGGCCAGCCGCAGCAATTGGCGGGATCGTGCGTCCATAGCGGCCTTCCTCGATAGGCTTGGCCGCACGGTACCGTCTGTCGCAACTTACAGCAAGAACTTGCAGAAATAGCCGAGGATCTCGCGCAAGTCCATGAAGCTCCTTGCAGATCGGCGGCTGCCCGGCAGATCGGCGGGTCACGCCGTCCAGACCCGGAGGTTGCGGAACGTGCACTCCGCCGGGGCGGGCTGGTCACCGGGCACCTGCCCCCGATCGATCACCACCCCGATGACGCCGCCGCCCCGGAGATCGCCGGAGGCGACCCCGACCGGCTCGTCGTCGAGGTACAGCGTCATGGTCGTTCCCACGATGGTGATCGCGAGGCGATGCCAGCCTGCGGGGTCGAACGCCGGACGGGCGCGCGGCGGGATGAGGTCCGGGCCGGGCAGGTTCCCAACCACCGCCGCGAGGGAGATCGTGCCGTCCCTGGTGACCCCGACCGTGTACCCGGCCTCGGTCCCCGACCGGTGGAAGACCAGGCCAGCCTGCCTGGCCCCAGTGAACGAGAACTCGATCTCAACGGTCGCGTCACTGACCTCGACGGCCGTGCGGCATCCGGGTCGGGGTTCTTCGGGGCCTGCGATGACGTGGAGGCCGCGGTCGTCGATCCGGCACAGGCTGCTTGTTCCGTCCTCAGCCGCCCACGCCGGGCTGCTGGCTGTCAGGGGATCGCTGAAGATCAGAGTCGGCTGGCTCGGCAGGTAGGGGTTGGCCGCCGGCGCCGACCGCGACGCCGATACTGGCGGCGGAGCAGTCGGCTCACTGCTGCCGCGCGCTGGACGCCGCTTCCCGTCTCCCGGGCCGGCAGCGGCGGCATGGTCGGTGGACGGCGAGGTGTCAGTGGCGCTGCC
>JAFGOK010000604.1 GCA_016926535.1 Micromonosporaceae bacterium
GCGTGGACCTTGACGGTGACCGTCGCTCCGTTGGCCAGACCGGAGATGGTCGACGACCGGGCGGTGCTGTCGAGCTCCTGCGTCACACTGCCTGCTGCGACGACATACTTGGTGATCGCCCGGCCGTTCTCCGGGGCCGCAGCCCAGGTGACCTTGACGGTGCCCTGCTTGTCCGCGGCGGTCGTCGCCGAAACAGCCGGTTTGCCCGGTGTGGTGTAGGGCACGACCGTGTTGCTGGCCGGAGACGCCACCGAGGAGGCACCCTTCTCCGTCACAGTGGTCACGGTCAGGGCGTACTGCGTTCCGTAGGTCAGCTTGCCTGCGGGGACGGTGAAGGAGGTCGTGGTGGAGCTGCCAACCGGATCCTGGGAACCGGTCGAGGCAGCGGTCAGGTCGTATCGTGCGATCTTGTTGCCTTGGCCGTTGGCTGCGGGCCACTTGACGACGACCGTTCCGTCCGGTTTCGCCTCGGCGGTGACGCTCGCCGGCGGGTCCGGCACGTCCGCGGTCGGGGTCACCGGGTTGGAGGCCTTCTTCGGGCCCCTGCCCTTCGCATTGACCGCATAGACGGTGAACGTGTATTTCTGGCCGTTGACCAGCCCGGTGATGTCCAGGGCCCGCTGGTTGGCCCCGACGTCGTAGGTCTTCCCGTCGCCCTCGACGACATATTTCATGATCGCGAAGCCGTTTGCGGCGGCAGCGGACCAGCTTAGCCGAACCTGCTGGTCACCAGCTGTCGCCTTGACCTCGGCAGGAGCACTCGGCGGGCCGGTCGGGGGCTTCGGCGGGGTGGTGACGACCTGGGGCGGCGGATCGCCGCCGAGGACGTTGTTGACGTACTTGTTGACGGTCTTGACCTTGTGATTGTCGTCGACCACCCGAGCGTTGGCCGTGCCGGGCGCGTTGATGAACAGGCGCCCCTCCCGGACCTCAAGCTCCAGCGCCGTGCCGTTGCTCGGGACTGTGAAGGTGCTGGCGAGCTTCCCGGTCGAGTCGAGGACGTACACCGTGCCTGTCACGTCGTCCGGGCAGTAGAGGCGCCCGGCCCACGGCGTGCACGGTTGGAGGCTGGGACTGGTGCCGGGGACCGCGAAGTCGGTCACCGTGTCGCCGGTGACGACGTAGACGTGGCGGTCGTCGACCACCGTCACCGGGACGGCCTCGCCAACCGTCCGGCTGGGGAGTGCCCCCGGGCCCTTCAGCGGCAGGGTGACCGATCGCTCAGCCTCCCCCTGGACCGTGATCAGCATCATGGAGGTCTTGTCGAGCACGGCGACCCCGGCATCGAGGACTGAGAGGGTCAGCTCGTGGCTCGGATCAGCGACCGAGACCGTCCTTGCGATGGCAGGATTCCCGCCGGAAGTCGAGGTGGTGGCCGTGGTGTCACCAGCGCCGGCGCCGGCGCCAGCGTCGGCGGAGTCGGCCCCGGCCAGGACCGGGCGCGCATTTGGCGCGGGCTTGATGGCGACCGCCGTGCCCTCGGAGGGGACGAGGATCCACAACCGGCCGTCGTGGTCGAACTGGCCCCCGGAGATCCCGGGCGGGAAGTTGAGCGGCTGCCCGACCAGGGAGAGCGTCGACGGATTGAGCTGGCGGATCACGCCCTGCGCCGAGTCGACGAGGAAGGCGGAGTCCTCGTGCAAGGCAACGGTGACTCCGAGGCCGGGCGTGGTCTGGGTGGTCGCGCCGATCTGGAGATTGGACAGATCGAGCACACTGACCTTGCCCGTTGTCAGATCCCGCAAAATAACGAAACGGTCATTCTGGGTGACCTCCATCGAATGACCCTGGCTGTCGGAGATTTTTGTCCGAGTGTCAACCTTTCCGGTGACACCATTGACGCGGGCGATCTCGCCCTTCTGTTTGCTGAACAGCCACGAACTGGCATCGAAGCTCGCAACGGCATGATCGGCCGCGCCGGTGCCGAACAGGGTCACTACGACAGCGATGATGAGGCCGACGACGGTCCCAACCGTGACGAGAGCGCCTTTCTGTCGCTGGCTTCCGCCTGCGAGTGTGCTGCTCATAGCATTCCTCCCCGAAGCCGGCGCCCATCATATTCATATCGGTGCCGTCTCGGCATCCCGGAACCGAGATCCTTGGTTACGGTTATGAATCGCTTGTTGATGATTTTCGCGGCTTTGCCGCTGCGGATGATGGCGGTTTTGTTGCCGAGGGACTGCTTCGCCTGGTACAGACGAGATCAGATACCGCGACATGGTTGACGTCGTAGACGGCGGCAACGGTGAAACAATAGTTCAGCCGGGGGTTCAGGCCGTTGAGCGTGAAGGTCGTCTCTCTGGTCGTCCGCTGCGTCCGCAGATCCGTTCCCGGCCCGCCCGCGACGATGAACGGCACCTGGCCAGCTGCCGGGTCCCGCCAGGTCACCGTGATGGAGGTGCCGTTGTCCTTGAGCTGGAGGTCGGTCGGGGGCGTCCTGGCCGGGGCGGCGGAGGCTGAGGCAACCTGGTCCGAGGGGTCTCCCGGCGAATCGGGTGAGCCACCCGACTGGTCCAGCAGCCGGGGAACAGCGATTGCCACCAGCACGGAAACGGTTGCGACCAGCACGGCGACCACGCTGATCGTCATCAGGGCACTCCGCACCCCGCCCCGCCTCTTGTCCCCGCGGCCGGCATCTGATGCCCGCCGCGGGTCATCGGGTTCGGCGGGGGGCAGCGGCGGCCTCGGCTCGGCCCGTGGTGCCCACGGGGGAGCGGACCGGGGGGCCAGATCCTGCTCCTGCGGTGGCCTGAAGGCTTGGTCTTGGGGCGGTCTGAAGGCCTGCTCCTGCGGTGGCCTGAAGGCCTGGTCCTGGTCCGGCCGGTAGACCCGCTGGGTGAACAGCTCGGTTGCCGGATCCGGCGCTGGGGCCGGCGGGGCGGGCGGCGAACTGACCACGGGCTGCTGGCCCTGTGGCGGGGCACTGACTGGCTGGCCCTGTGGCGGGGCACTGACCGGCTGGCCCTGTGGCGGGGCACTGACCGGCTGGCCCTGTGGCGGGGCA
>JAFGOK010000605.1 GCA_016926535.1 Micromonosporaceae bacterium
CCGCCTGACAACAAACCCGTGCTGGAGACTAGGGCCTAACATGCGCCCTACGCCAACGTAGGTAACGGGACGTTGTCGCCAACGATGACCGGATCAGTGTGAGCAGGATGACCGTACGACCCGGTGAGTGGCGCGATGAACGCATGTATGATGATGCCGTTTGTGACTGACTCGGTTCCCTTCCCGACGGCGGGAAGCTCATGATGGAGGTGATCGCTGTGCGAGATAGCGATCCTCCTAGTCGTGGCCGGGTCAGTACTCAGCGTCATTAGACGACGCTATTCGCTTCCTGCCACCGACTCAGACTGTCATAATGGCCATCATGGGAGCGCTTCCGTCCACGACTTCCGCGTGTGCAGCGAAAACGATTCGACACCGTTGGGAGTTTGTTATGAGCCGTTTCCTCGCCCCCCTGGGATTCACCCTGGCGATGATGTGGTGTGCGGTTATCTTCCTGCTTGCCAGTGGCCAACCCCACTAAGATATCTCACAGTAGTCGCGAGCTCCACAATAGGCTAAGACCGGCCGCGGTCAACGCAAAGAGCAACGCGACTCCGATATACCACTGCGATATCTCGCGGGGTTCCGTCTTGTATCCGACAGAACTACCCATGTCTTTGTAAACTTGGCGCAACTCGTCCTTGGTTGCCGCCTCGTAGAACATGCCATTCGTCACTTCGGCGAGTTGCTGCAGCGCTTGCCGGTCGACCGGAACCTGCTGGGTCTGGTTGCCGATTTTCACTGTGCCGGCATCGGTGCCGAACGCAATCGTCGAAACCGGGATCTTGGCCTCCGCCGCGGCATTCGCCGCGTCCTCGACTGAGCGACCCGCAGTGCGATAGCCGTCGGACAGCAGGACGATCCGGGCCGGGGCGAGGCCAGAGGCGCCATCCGTCGGCACGCTTCGGACCGCTTCGAGGCTGGTGAACACGGCCTCGCCGGTGGCGGTCGCCTCAGCGAGTTGCAGGCCGGCGATGCCCTGCTGCACAGCGGCCCGGTCCTTGGTCGGGGAGACCAGCACGTTCGCGGATTTGGCGAACGCGACGAGACCGACGTTGAAGGAAGCCGGAAGCTGTTTCACGAAATCCTTGGCGGCGACCTTGGCTGCGTCGATCCGGCTAGGTGTGACATCGGTCGCATTCATGGACAGGGAGACATCGATCGCGAGGATCACGGTTGCCCGTTCGAGTGGTTCCTTGGTGTCAACAGATGGCCGGGCCATCCCCAACGCCATGATCAACATACTCAGCAGCATGGCGGCGGCCACGACGTGCCGGCGGAGCCCGATTCCCCTCGGAGCCAGCTCCCGCAGCAAATCCACGTTGGTGAACTTGACCGCATACGCCCGCCGGTGCAGCTGCCGCCAGACGTATGCCCCTGCGACAACGAGCACCGGCACCACTGCCAGCAGCCATGCCGGTTCGAGGAAACGGATCATCGAGTTGTCCCCCTGGTGCGGGCGTGTCGTTGTGATGCAACGAAACGCACGATATCGAGCAGCCAATCGGAGTCGGTACGCAGGCGCAGGTGCGCCGCCCCGACTCCCCGCAACGTGGTCGCGATCGCGGAACGCTGGGCCGTCGCGGCTTCGGCGTACCGCTGCCGCAACCTGGCATCGGCGGTTTGCACCTCATGCAGCGCCCCGGTCTCCGGATCGATGACCGCCAGCACCCCGATATCCGGCAGTTCGAGCTCCCTCGGGTCGACGATCTCCACGGCGAGCACGTCGTGACGGACCGCGACCTTGCGCAGCGGTCTGGCCCACTGCTCTGGTGGCACCAGGAAATCCGAAATGACGACGCCCAGCCCACGCCTGCGCTGAGGACGGTTCAGCGCATCGATCAGCTCTCCGAGGCTGGCCCGGCCAGGCCGGACCGGCGTCGTCGCGATGGCTCGCAGCAACCCCTGCGCCTCCCTGCGACCCGGGCGGGCAGGCAGGCGGACGATCCGTTCCCCCGTGCCGACGACGCCCCCGATCCGATTGCCACCCCGGACGGTCAGATGGGCCATGGCCGCAGCCGCCGCGACGGCAAGGTCGCGCTTCAGGCACCGCGCGGTGCCGAAATCGAGGCTCGCCGAGAGATCCACCGCCAGCCAGGTTTCCAGCTCCCGGTCTGCGACGGTCTGCCGGACATGGGGCACCGTCGTCCTGGCCGTCACCGGCCAGTCGATCCTCCGGACATCATCTCCTGGCCGGTACTCCCGTGATTCGCCACTCTCTGTCCCCGGGCCTGGCAGCAACCCCAGGTAGTCACCCTGCAACAACCCGTCCAGGCGGCGGGTCACCAGTAGTTGCAGCCGGCCAAGGACAAGCTCCGACTGGCCGGAGTCCCCTGCGGTGTGGTCGGCCCTCCCGCGTCGCTCGGTCACGCCGGCCGTCCGTGCCACGGCGGGGGTGGCGTGAGCGGCCTGCCCCCCGCGTGGTGGGCGCCTGGCGCCCCCGGGTGCTGCGGGACACCTGGCGCCCCCGGATGGTGTCGCGGGGGCGCGGTGTGCGCCGTGTCCTGGCGGGGTGCGACAGACGGCTGCGGCACTGCGGCGAGCACCCGGTCGACGATGTGATCCGCCGGGATGTCATCAGCCAGCGCGTCGTAGGACAGCACCAGCCGGTGTCGCAGGATATCCGGCGCGATGTCCCGCACGTCTTGAGGCAACGCGTAGTCCCTGCCCCGCAGCAGGGCCAGCGCCCGGGCCGCCCGGACGATCCCCAGCGAGGCCCTGGGACTCGCTCCGTACTGGATCAGCTGACTGACCTCACCAACGCCGTAGTCCGCCGGGGAACGCGTGGCGAGGACCAGCCGCACGGCGTAGTCGACCAGCGCGTTGTGAACGAAGACCTCGTCGGCTTTGGTCTGGAGGGTCGTCAGATCGTCCGTCGACAGCACCGGTGAGGGCTCCGGCGGGCGGACACCCATCCGGTAGACGATCTCCCGTTCCTCCGCGTCGGTCGGGTACCCAACATTGATCTTCATAAGGAACCGGTCCCGCTGCGCCTCCGGCAGCGGGTAGACGCCCTCCTGCTCGATCGGGTTCTGGGTCGCCATGACCAGGAACGGGTCCGGAACGGGGAAGGTCTCGCCCCCGATAGACACCTGGTGCTCCGCCATCACCTCAAGGAGGGCCGACTGCACCTTCGCCGGAGCCCTGTTGATCTCATCGGCCAGCAGGAAGTTGACGAACACCGAGCCCAGCTCGACGTCAAACTTCTCGCTGGACTGCCGGTAGATCCGGGTTCCGACGATATCCGCTGGCACGAGGTCCGGAGTGAACTGGATCCGGGCGAACGACCCGCCGACGACCCGGGCCAGCGTCTCGACCGCCAGGGTCTTCGCGACCCCTGGTACGCCCTCCAGCAAGCAATGCCCCCGGGCGAGCAACGAGACGAACATCCGCTCGATCATCTTGTCCTGGCCGACGATCACCCGTTTGACCTCGAAGAGCGCTCGTTCCAGCACCCCGGCGTCGTGGGCGGGAGTCGTGACCTTCGGTTGCCCCCCGGGTACCGGAGAGCTCCCCTGGACGTCCGACGTCGCGGGCATGCTCGGCTGCGACACGTGTCCTCCACAGCTAACAGGGTCAACGCAACCGTCCAAGCCTCCCACGCTCCGCCAAGCACCGGCGAACGGGCGGCCAAAAGCAGTGGGGACCACCGAGCATTGTGACGATCTCGTTGGCGGGATTTTCCCGAACGGACACCGAGCACGGCTAGACCCAGTCCTGCCCCGAAGGGTATGATTCACCCTGTCGCCGGGCGGCTTCCCCCGTGGCCGCCCGGCGCTTTCTATTGCACTCACGGGTTCCATGTGTTTGTGTGATCAGTGTGCTCGCGTTCGTCGCGCAGCCGGTGTCTTGGCCCCCACGTTCTGTTGACGCCCATGCTCTGTTTTCTATTCACGATGTTCTATCTGTCGTTCGGAAAGCAATCACGCTGGTTGTTCTAGGCTTTTATCCATGAGCCCAAGCATGTCGCCCGCGGGCACCTCCCCAGCGCCCGTCCAGCTTGCCTCTTGGGCCGGAGCGACCACCCGGAAACTCCCCTCGGGGATGAGCACCGTCGGGGTTCGGGTGGAGCTCAACCACCGGGCCGCGACGCCGATCGGCCGGACGGTGA
>JAFGOK010000107.1 GCA_016926535.1 Micromonosporaceae bacterium
ATCAGCACGATGACGGCTCCGCCGGCAGCGACCGCGCTGGTCGGCTGGTCTCCGACCCGTTGGGTCCATCTGGTCTCCGGCTGTGAGAGCCGCCCGGCCCGGCCGACCAGATCGAGCAGGTCAGGCAGCGGGTTGGTCCCCGTGACGAGAAAGTAGGAGACCACCAGCGCTCCCGCCCCAACGACGCCGAAGGCCGCTTCGATCCGGTTGAGGAACGGACTCTTGGCCACGAATGACACCGTAGAGCCTGCGAGCCAGGAAACGGGTATCGCCCAAGCGGCGGCTCTGCCTGGCGCGGACGGCCGGACGTGCGTGATTGCCATCAGCACAGACGGACGTGGGGCGAGAAACCTGCGACACTTACGCGGTGACGTACCCCCAGCAACCGTTCTCTTCACAGCCAATCCCCGGGGCCACGCCGCCCGCGCAAGGCAGCACCATTCCGCAGCAGCCCCAGCATGCTCCCGGCACACCGGGCAGTCCTCCGCAGTACGGGTACGCGACCCCTCAGGCGGGCCCCACGCCTCCCGGAAGCGGTTACCCCGGCTACCACCCCGGTTACCCCGGCTATCCCGGCCGCCCCGGGTTCCCCGGTCCTGCCATGATTCCTCCGACCGGGCCATCCGGTCAGCCGCTGGCAGAATTCACCGACCGGTTGCTGGCGCGGCTCATCGATGGGCTCATCCTCGGGGCTGCCAGCCTGGTCATCACGATTCCCGCCTTCATCGCGATTTTTAGCATAATGTTCAATTCGATCGAACCGGATGGAACGATGGAATCCGGTTCGGCCGGGTCCTTCATACTCTGGATCATCGTTATCTATGTTGCGATCTTCCTGCTCGCCATGCTCGCCGGGTATGTGTACGAGGTCGAGATGATGTACAAATCAGGGCAGACGGTTGGCAAGCGCGTCATGAAGATCCAGGTTGTCGCCCTCAGCGGCCAACCGCTGGTGCGGGGCGATGCCGCCCGGCGTTGGCTGGTCTCCAGCATCGTCGGCAGCGTCATTCCGGGATTCACCTGGGTCGATGGGTTGTGGCAGCTGTGGGACCAGCCCCTGAGGCAGTGTCTCCATGACAAGTTTGCCAAGACGGTCGTCGTCAAGTGCACTCCTGTGGAAGGCAACAAGCTGTGAGCGATATCGCTCCCGGGTGGTACAAAGACCCGGCGGATCCGGTCACCCAGCGGTACTGGGATGGTGAGGGGTGGATCGCCGAGACTGCTCCGTCCCCTGCTCCGCCGGGCGAGCGACCCCCGGCGACCGGGGCGATAGGCATCCCGATGCGACCGACGCCAGGCGCGCCGCACGGCCCAGCGGACTCCACTCGGCAGGTGACCGGGTCGACCCATGGGACTGTCCACCATGGCCTTGGGCCGATGCCGTTCCCGTACCCGCTCCCGCAGGCGAGCGTTGCCCTGCCTCGCCCGCACGGGCTGACTCTCGCGCCGCTCTCCGCCCGGTTCGTCGCCAGGCTCATCGACATCCTCGTAGTATTCGCCCTGAATGTCGTGGTCAACGGCTGGCTCGTCGTCCAGTACGTCCAAGAGTACCTGCCGGTGATGCGCGAACTCTATCAGCGATTCCTCAAGGGCCAGTCGGCGCTGGACGTGCAGATCCCAAGTCGCGTCACCTGGCTTGAGCTGGCAATTCTCGGTATCGCGGCGGCGCTGTGGTTCGCGTATGAGGTTCCCTCGACCGCCGAAACAGGACAGACCATCGGCAAGCGACTGATGCACATCAAGGTCGTCCGCCTGGAGAGCCAGGATCCGGTCGGCATCAGGCGGGCGTGGCGCCGCTGGAATCCACTCGGTCTGCCCTCGCTGTTCTGGTGCTGCTGCGGATTCGGTTTCCTGCTCCAGGGGGCCGACCTGCTCGCTGGGGTCTTTGACCGGCCACTGCATCAGGCGATTCACGACAAGTCGGCTGGGACCGTAGTAGTGCAGGTCAGCGGCCCTGGCGACCGACCCGGCACACCGGGCAGGCCAGCAACCGGAAACAAGGAAGAGACGGAAGGAGATCCGGAGTGACCCGCCTCACCCGGTCGGACCTCGACGCACTGCCGGCATACGTCCCGGGGCGGAGCGTTCCTGGCGCGATCAAGCTCGCGAGCAACGAGGTCCCGTACGGTCCGCTACCAGGGGTCGTCGACGCGATCATCGCAGCCTCTTCCGCTATAGACAGATATCCCGATATGGGGGTCTCCGCACTTCGCGCGGCGATCGCCGCGCGGCTCGGCATCGACGGCGCCCGGATCGTGACCGGCTGCGGGTCGGTCGCGCTCGCCGAGCACCTGGTCCGGGCGACCTGCCTGCCCGGCGACGAGGTCGTCCACGCCTGGAGGTCCTTCGAGGCATACCCGATCATCACCGCGACGACCGCCGTCACTGGCATCCGGGTTCCGAACGCGGACGACCACACCCATGATCTGCCGGCGATGGCAAAGACCATCACGGAGCGGACCAGGGTGGTCCTGGTCTGCAACCCGAACAACCCGACCGGGACTGCCAGCACCCGCTCGGAGCTCGATGCGTTCATCAATGACGTGCCCGCCGACGTGCTGATCGTCCTGGACGAGGCGTACCGGGAATTCGTCACCGACCCATCCGTGCCAGACGGCGTGGTCTCCTACGGTGATCGGCCGAATGTTGCGGTGCTCCGCACGTTCTCCAAAGCCTGGGGGCTGGCCGGCCTGCGCGTCGGATACCTCGTCGCCCATCCCCCGGTCGCCGCCGCGGTCCGCAAGGTCCTTACCCCGTTCTCCACCTCCTCACTGGCCCAGGCGGCTGCGCTTGCCGCGCTGCGGGCGGAGGCCGAGATGCGGCGGCGGGCCGATCTGATCCTCGTGGAGCGGCAACGGGTGCTGGCTGCGGTGCAAGCCGTGGTGCCGGGCGTGCCCACGACCCAGGCGAACTTCGTGTGGCTGCCCCTGGGCCAGCGGTCTATCGAGTTCTCGGAGATGTGCGAGCAGGCCGGCGTGATCGTCAGACCCTTTGCCGGGGAAGGGGTACGGGTGACCATCGGCAAGCCAGAAGAAAACGACGCGATGCTCGCCGCCCTGGCGACGTGGGGCACCGACCCGCCCGCGCTGTGACGCACCACCCGCCCACGCTGTGACGCACCACCCGCCCACGCCGTAACGCACCACCCGCCCGCGCCATGATCCGCCCGAGGCAGGGCCGGCAGGGGCGCCCCTTCCCGGTCACACGCCGATCAGCAGCACGGTGTTGGGCGTGTAGTAGTAGTGGATGTCGTCATCGCTCGCCCGGCCGCTGCCGAGTCGTTCGATGGCAAGGAACCCGTCGTGGGCGTAGACATACCCGGCAAGCCAGGTACTGCCATAGCGAGCAGGGGCATCGATCATGGTCCTGACCAGGCCGCTGTGCAGGTCGACCACGAGGATGTCCCGGTCTCGATCGGCGAGATACGCCCAGGAACCGTCAATGGTCAGCAGAATTGCCGGCCGGGTCGAGATCCACAGCAGCGATCCATCCACACGGGAGTGTGCCCAGACGTAACCGTTGAGCATCGGCTCAACCCGCACATCCGCTGTCACCATCGGCAGGTCTGACGCGGCGTTCTCCTCCCGCTCGACGCCGCCGGTCGGCGAGAGGCGGTACGTCACGGCGACGACGCCCTGCTGCCCTCGTGCCGCCTCGACGAACGGAATGACATCTGCGGTCGCCGCCGCTTGGAAGAGCGCACACTGGGAGTTCCCGGTCCGGCACGACGCCGGCCGCACGTGCCAATTGGCCTCGCGGTCGGGGCCAGCCGACGCTCCGACCGGCCGCCAGGTGGCGAGCTGCATTCCTGTCGCGGCGTCAAAGACCTTCAACTCCGCCGGAGCGGCACAGACATCCTTGACGATATAGGTGGTCTCGCCAGTCCAATCAGTACGATGGCAACCGGAAGGTCCGGGAAACGTCACGCCCCACCGCTCTGCCCCCGTACCCGGGTCGAATGCGTGCACCTGGTCCTTCCCCGCGACCAGCAGCAGCAACTTGCCGTCTGTCGCAGAGACGGCCGTGAACATGCCCTCCGGCGCGTAGACGGTCTGGCCTCCGGTCCGCCGTCCCCGATAGGTCTCATCCGGATCCGGCTCAACGTGAGCCTGCCAGGTCACCGCACCGGTAGCCGCCTCGAGGGCGACAACCGCACCGTCAGACCACTTGGTGATGACCAGTCCGGGCCCTCCCCAGAGGAAGGTCCGCTCGATCCCGACGACGCCGACCGCCTCAGCTGGCCAGCGTCGATACGACCAGTGCGGAGTCACCTGCTGGGTTGCGGTCACCGGAGTCTCCGCCCATACCTTGCGCTGCTCCGCGAAGATCCTCAGCCGCCCCTCGACGACGATCGGCGCCGAGATGAGCTCGCCGTACGGCAACGCCTCCGCATCCTCCGGGGAGGGCAGGGGTGAGGTCGCCTCGCTGAGATCCTCGGCTGGGCGCAGGGTCCGGTATCCGGTGAAGGTGACCGCCAGCATGATCACAAGCACGGCGACAACCCCGCCGATCCTCCGGTTGCGGCGCGACCAGTGGGCAGGACGCCACCTGGCCACCCGTGATGTCGGCATCAACACACCTCCGCGGGGCACCATACCGGGCGCTGACGACAGCCCTGCGACGTTGGTGGACGAGTTCCGACTACGGAGGACATTCGATCATGAAACGATCCAGAAACTCCACTCAAACTGAGACCTCGGCCCAGGACGGCGGCTCGAGTAATCCGAGAGCGCACAGATCCCGCAGGAACCCGCTAATGCCGCCCCGGGCGTTGAGCCCGCGCCACAACGGCCGGGGGGTCGCGAGCCGGGGCGTGACCACATCAAGCACGGCCGGAACATCCGTTGACGCCAGCAACTCTGCCAGGTCCGAGGCCTCCCCATTCGAGCATGCGACGAGCACGGCCGCGAGCACGTTCAGGAAGCCGTGGTTCACCAGGCCGGTCTCGGGGTCGGTGCGCCGAACCGCCCTGGAGTGACCGCCGGCAAGGGTGAACGGAAGATCACGATCCCGGCAGGCACAGATAACCGCCGCGAGTTCGACCGGCGTCGGAAACAGCTCCTCTGCGAGCCCGCCGACCCGGAATTTCGCGGCGATCCGGGCCCCCTGCGCTCTCGCCTCTGCGAGTGTTTCGAGGGAGACCATCACTCCCCAGGTCAGCGGAACCTCCGCGTAGCAGGCCACAGGTTCCTGGATGCCGCGCAGCGACCGCTCCTGGTCGAGCAGGGCGCGCAGACCAGGCATCGGGTCCTCTCCGCGCATGGCGACCGGGACCTCGACGCCACGGACGCGGAAGCGATCGCCGCCAGCCGCAGCGCAGGCCTCGACAGCGGCGATCACTCCAGCAAGCCCGCCTGGCGCCGGGCCGGCATCCCCAACCAGGCTGACGGCCAGAGGTCCGCACGTCGCGGGCGTCGCCAAGCCGATCAAATCACCCATCCGCGAGGTCGGCAGAAGCAGCGGGCCAAGCAGGTCGGCATACCACGTCTCGAGGTGACCGCGGTGGCCGTCAACCGCCTCGGCAAAGGCAGCGGTCAACGGCGGCAGCAGTGCCGCGTCATCCACCAGACCGGTAAGAAGAGGGGGAACTCGGGTGGACACAAGCATTGAACCTACTGCCTTCTCGGGCACCGCCCAACCAGAGCATCAGCTCGCA
>JAFGOK010000606.1 GCA_016926535.1 Micromonosporaceae bacterium
ACAAACCAGTCGCCACCGAACATCACAACCTGGGCCGCGAAGAGGTGCCGGTAGTCTCGGTTCCGGACCAGGATTGAGCGTCGTATTGCCATGATCAGGCAAGACTATCTCGGCTGGAGCAGCCCGCCTCCCGCCTATACCGCTCCGGCCGAGGCATTCCCCAGCAGTTGAGAGACGGTCACGAACTTGAATCCCCGGTCCCTCAATCCAGTGATCATCTGGGGAAGCCCTCGAAGCGCGATCAGTCGATCGCTAGCGCCGACGTCGTGGGCGAGCAGGATCGTCCCTGGCACCGTCTCGCGCAACACCGCCGCGATCTGGGTCTCTGTGGTATTGCTGGCCTCGCACATTTTGCGCGACCAGAGAACCATCTGGTAGCCCAGCTCAGCGGCAACCATCGCGGCCGAACCTCCGACATGGCCGTACGGGGGACGCATCAGCCGCGGGGAGACACCGACCGCCTCCGAGATGGCCTCGTGGGCCCGGACAAGCTCGTCGCGAATCTGCCGGTCGTTGAGGCGCGAGAGATCCTTGTGGCTCCAGGTGTGATTGCCGACTTCGTGGGACGCCATCCTGTCCCGGATGATCCCGGGGTTCTGTCGGACCCGCTGCCCCACCATGAAGAAGGTCGCGGGAACGCTGAACCGCTCCAGGGTGTCCAGCACCATGGGCGTCCAGCGCGGGCCCGGCCCGTCGTCGAAGGTCAGCGCAACCAGCCTGCGGTCGGTCCGCACCTCCCAGGTCATCAGAAGCTGGCCCTGCCCCGTCGCCCCGTCCGGGCCCCGGGTCGTCGCGGCGGCTGCGGCCCCACGCACAGCCCTCCGGTCGACGATACTCGTCAGTTCGCCAAGACCGACCGCGCCGAGACCGGCGCCAAGCGCCAGTACCGCAGAACCACGCAGGAGTCTCCGCCGATTGATGACAGGCCGCTTGCGGCCCCCCGTACCACCACCATCCGCCACCCTTGTCACGGTACCTACTGCTGTCGAGTGGGGTGGGCACGGGAGAGCCTGACCAGCGGTTGGACAGGCCGGGGCTAGCCAGGCCGGGGCTGTGCTGGGCAGGACCGATACAGGACGGGCGGGTACTGCTTGGGGGTCATTCCCCCTCGACCCGTAGCACACTGGCCACGGCCCGAACCGTCTCCAGTCCCCGGAGTTCCGCGACCGTCGCGGCCAGAGCGGCGTCCTGCGCTGTGTGAGTCACAATCACCAGGACCGCCTGCTCACCTCGGCCCCGCTGGTTCACCGTCGCGATACTGACCCCGTGCTTGGCGAAGACCCCGGCGACAGCGGCGAGGACACCGGCACGATCAGCGACGTCCAGGGAGATGTGATAACGGGTCAACGCCTCACCGATCGGGCGGACCCGCAGGTCGGCATAGGCGGACTCGGAAGGCGCCCGCACCCCGGCCAACCGGTGTCGCGCCACCGTGACCAGGTCACCGAGCACGGCGCTCGCCGTCGGTGCCCCCCCGGCGCCCCGGCCGTAGAACATCAGCTGACCTGCCGCAGCAGCCTCGACGAAGACCGCGTTGAAGGCGTCACCGACACTGGCCAGCGGGTGGCTCCTCGGGATCATTGCCGGATGGACCCGGACGGACACTGAGCCCGGTGTGTTCCCCTCCCCCGGACGACGCTGGGCGATACACAGCAACTTGATCGTGCAGCCCATGGCTTTGGCGCTGGCGACGTCGAGTGCGGTCACCTCGGTGATGCCTTCACGGTAGACATCCGCGGCGCGGACCCGGGTGTGGAAGGCGAGGGAGGCGAGGATGGCGGCCTTGGCCGCCGCGTCGAAGCCCTCGATGTCGGCAGTCGGATCGGCCTCGGCATATCCCAGGGCAGTGGCCTGCTCCAAGGCCTCGGCGAAGCCGGCTCCGGTCGAGTCCATCGCCGAAAGGATGTAGTTCGTGGTGCCGTTGACGATACCGGTCACGCGGGTGATCGTATCGCCGTGCAGTGACTCCCGCAGCGGGCGAAGCAGCGGGATCGCCCCGGCGACGGCGGCCTCGTAGTACAGGTCGGCATTGCCCTCGGTCGCCGCGTCGTGGAGCGCCGGACCATCCTCTGCCAGGAGTGCCTTGTTGGCGGTCACAACGCCCTTGCCCCGGCGAAGAGCCTCAACCAGCCAGGTCCTGGCCGGCTCAATGCCGCCAACGACCTCAATGACGACGTCAACATCATCCCGCTTGATCAGACCGAGAACGTCGGACGTGAACAGTGCCGGATCGACCGGAAGATCACTGCGCTGCCGGCCGGGTCTGCGTACCCCGACCCCGACCAGCTCCAGTGGGGCGCCAATCCTCGCCGTCAGGTCATCGGCCTGCTGATGCAGCAGCCGCGTCACCTCCGAGCCGACGACACCACAGCCCAGCAACGCGACCTTGACAGGCTCAACTCGTTTCACAAGCCTCGACCTACCCAACATCCAGCGCCAACAGGTCATCCTCAGTTTCGCGACGCACGATCACCCGAGCCACCCCGTCGGCAACCGCGATGACCGGCGGGCGCGGCACATGGTTGTAGTTGCTCGCCATACTGCGGCAGTAGCCTCCGGTCCCCGGCACCGCGAGAAGATCCCCCGGCCGGACGTCGCCCGGCAAGAACTCATCTTTCACCACGATATCCCCGGCCTCGCAGTGTTTTCCCACCACCCGAACGAGGATTGGATCAGCGGCGGAACAGCGGCTGGCGACCGTCGCGGAATAATCAGCGTCATAGAGCGCCGTCCGGATGTTGTCGCTCATCCCACCGTCAACGCTGACGTACGTCCGGATACCATCGACGTCCTTGACAGTACCAACCTCATAGAGCGTCACCATGGCTGGCCCGACGACCGCACGCCCAGGCTCGATCAGCAGGTTGGGTACAGCGATCCCGAGGGCCGCGCACTCCTGCTCGACAATCTTGAACAGGCTGCGGGCAAGATCCTGGGGAGCCGACGGATCGTCCTGCGTCGTATAGGCGATGCCGAATCCGCCCCCCAGATCGAGATCCGGCAAGTCGACGCCGTGCCGCTGCTGGATCTCAGCGTGCAGGCTCAGCGCCCGGCGGGCCGAGACCTCGAAGGCCGAGGTATCGAAAATCTGCGATCC
>JAFGOK010000108.1 GCA_016926535.1 Micromonosporaceae bacterium
CTCTACGACATGACCCACGATCGAGAGGCGGACGCCTCGGTTGCGGCCTTCCAGCAGGCGCTCTCCTCGCAGCAAATCAGGGCTGAGGAGCTGGCCACGTTCGTCGCCGAGGGTGATTTCGGCACCCGGGCGCGGGTATGCGGGGACGGAGAGGCCAGGCAGACCGTCGAGCGCCTCAACCAGACGCTTGACATCACGGCCAATGCCCTGGGTACGGTCGGCGAGTTGTCGACGACGGTCGCGACCGCAGTCGGCGACCTGCGGCGGACGAGCGATGCCGTGGCCACCTCTGCCAAGGAGTCCGCGGCCCAGACCGCTGTCGTCTCCTCCGCAGCCAACCGGGTCTCGGAAAGCATCGCGATCGCCGCCGCCGGGGCCAAGGAGATGGGAGTCTCCATAGGGGAGATCGCCTCGAACGCCCGCCTCGCGGCTCGGGTCGGGCAGGAGGCGGTCACCGCCGCTGAGACGGCCGATGTCCTCATGAGCCGGCTGGGCAACGCCTCGGCCCAGATCGGGGAGGTCGTGCAGCTGATCTCAATCATCGCGGAGCAGACCAACCTGCTCGCGCTCAACGCCACCATCGAGGCCGCGCGGGCCGGGGAGGCCGGCAAGGGCTTCGCCGTCGTTGCCGGCGAGGTCAAGGACCTAGCGCTCCAGACGGCGACCGCGACCGAGGACATCGTCGGCCGGATTGACGCCATCCAGAACGAGACGTCCGCCGCTGTCGAGGCCATCAGCAAAATCCATGCAGTCATCGACAAGGTCAATGAGAACCAGACGGCGATCGCTGGCACCGTTGAGCGGCAGGCAACGACGACCTCGGAGATCGAGCGCAATGCCGACGCGGCGGCAACCGGGGCCGACGAGATCGCGACCAGCATCGCAGCCGTCGCCGCCACGACCCAGACTGGGACAACGAGTCTGATCGATCTCAGCGGCTCCACGGCGGAACTCGCGGCGCTCAGCGGGCGACTCAAGCAGACCGTCGACCGATTCCACTACTAGGCACAGCGCTGGCCGCCTCGTACCGCCTGGTTGGAGTGATGGCTCGACATGGCACGACAGATCATGCGAATGCTTGCCGCCGTTGCCCGGCCGGCGGCCAGGGGATCTGGCACCACGTCGCTGGCGCGGCTGCCGCTGGTGGCCGGCCTCCGGGATCCCTGCGATCTCGGCGCCGCCCCTGTCCTGGACGCCAAAGGACGGGCGGTCGTCACCCCGTACGCCGAGGGCGAGGTCGACCACCAGCTACGCGACCGCCTGCGACAGCCAGGCCCACAGCTGGTGGTCGTGTACGGCCAGATCCGGTCGGGCCGCCACCGCGCGGCGTACGAGGCCATCAGGGCCGTCGTCCCCGACTACCGCCTGTTCCAGCCGAACGCCCCCGACCAGCTGCGGGTCTTCATCGGGCAGGCACCACCCGATCGCGACTTCGTCGTATGGCTCGACGGGTGGGATCTCACCAGCGGGCCGTTGATCAGTGACCTGCTGACCGAGTTGCTCACCGAGCCTCTCGGGCGACGGCCATACCAGGCACAGGAAGGCAACCAGCACCGGGTCGTCGTCATCGCCATCATCGATTCCGAGCAGTACCACCGGCTGGTCCCCGGGCCCACGATGACCGATCCCCGCTGGCCCGCTCTGCGTCGAGTGGCCAGGGTGGTCGCGGGCCGGGGAGTCGAGATCGACCGGCGCCTCCCGGATCCCGGGAGCACTCAGGACCGGCTGCGGCGTGGCGCCCGGCCCGCGACCACCGCGCTGATCCGGGCCGCTGTCGACTGCCATCGCATGGGCGTCCGCGCGATCCCGGAATCGATGGTGCACGCGGTGTACCAGCAACACCTGCCAGCGCAGCTCCGGGAGAGAGCCGGACGCTGGCTGCTGCGCGGCGCGCTCCGCCGCGCCCGGCGCGCGGTAGGCGGCGTCCCGTCGCTGGTCCGCACCGCAGAGCGGACCTATCGGGTCAACGAGCGGCTGGTCTGGGGTCACCGTGATCGGTCGATCCCGGACCAGGTGTGGCAGGCCGCGATCGAGCAGGCCAGCCCAGCCGACTCGTACCGGATTGGCTGTGCCGCCTTCGACCTGCATCGCTACTCGGTTGCCGTTGATGCCTTCGAGCGGGCGGCCCGCGGCGGTGTCGAGGAGGCCGGGTTCCTTCACGCTGTCTCCACCGGGGAGACCGGGCGGGTCGACCGCGCGGTCACGCTGCTTGGTGACCTGGTCAGCAGTGCCGACCTGGCCGTCGACCCGATTCACCACGTCGCTGGCCGCTGCCAGATCGCCCGGTTCCTCGGCGAGGGGGGCGACGTACCCAGAGCCGTCGATGAGTTGACCGGGCTGCTCGGGGAGCTGGATCAACGTCCGGAGGAGACCGACCGGACCACCGGCCAGCCGGCCGGCCAGGCCTCCGGCCAGACCGCTCGCGCCGGGCGGCAACCCCCCAAAGCCGTCGAGTACGGCCTCGGCGTGGAGTACGCCCTCGCCCACTGGCGCTGCGAGGCCGGCAAGGCCTCTGTCACCCTGCCCGCGCTGCGGGAGATCGCCGACCGCTACCAGACCCGCCTTCCCGATGACATGATCGGCATTCTGGCTGTTTCGCGCACGATCGCCTACTGGGCAGTGCGTACCGGCGACGGCGCGCTCGGCGCTGTCCGTCGCTACGCTGAGCTGGTTTCCGCCTGTGCCAGCCGCCACGGAGCACACCATCCACGAACCCTCAGCGCGCAGGTCGACCTTGCCTGCCTGCATGGCGAGCTCCAGGACGCAACCGTCGCGGTCAGAGAGCTCACCGCGCTGATGCCGCTGATCGAATCGCACTGCGGCGCCCGGACGATGGCCACGCTGACCGCTCAGCGGCAGCTGGCCCGCTGGTTGCTGCGGGCGGGCGACGTGGAACGCGCCACCGCCTGGTACGAGAGCATCGTTGACGGCAGCGCCTCGACCATCGGACACGATCACGGCTTCACTCTCGTTACCCGCAGGGAGCTCGCTGGCTGCTATGCCCAGCTGGAAAGCGATGGCACGCGGGCGCGGACGGTCCTGGCCGACGTGCTGGAGCGGCAGCGGCGCCTGTGCGGTGACCGGCATCCTGAGACCTTCCGGACGCAGTACCAGCTCGCCCAGGTCCGTGGCCGCCGCGATCCCCGGTCGAGATCTCGGCTGGTCTGCATCGGACGCCAGCCGATCTACCACAGGGACGGTTGGATCATCGGCTACGAGTTGCTGTTCCGAGACTCGTCCGGAGCGGTCTCCGCGAGCAGGAGGGACGCTGCCGCGACCAGCCAGGTCATCGTCAATGCCTTCACGGATTTCAGCGTCAGCGATCTGGCGGAGGGCCGGCTGTACTTCCTGAATGTCACCAGAGAATTCCTGGTCGGAACGCTCCCCATCCCCGTTGCGGCGGACTGGGCCGTCCTTGAGGTTCTCGGCAGCATCGACCTCGACGAGGAGGTGACCACGGGGATCAGACGGCTGGCGGCGCAGGGATACCAGATCGCGCTGGATGCCACCGGTTGGAGCCCCAGCTACGATCGCATCCTGCCCTATGTCCACTATGTAAAAATTGACATACGGGAGACCGAACGGGCCGCCGCAGAGCAGATCGCCAGAACCTGCCGGGAACATCCGCAGATCGCGCTGGTCGGCCTGCGCATCGAGACGCCGGAGCACCGGGCACTGGCAGCAGACCTGGGTTGCGAGCTGTTCCAGGGGTACGCGTTGGCACGGCCGTATGTCGTTGCCGGCAGGGTCATCCCCTCCTCCCGGCTACGACACATCCAGCTCCTGCGAACGCTGGCCGATCCGGACTCCGCGGAGCCGGCGGACCTCGCCCGGATCATTATGTCGGATCCCGGGCTGACCTCCCGGGTCCTGAAGATGTGCAACTCCGCCCAACTCGGCCTGCGCGAGCGGGTTGCCTCGGTGCAGCAAGCGGTTGTGTTGCTCGGCCACGAGCAACTCCAGCGGTGGATCACCCTGATGGATCTCAGTGACCTGGTCGAGGGCGACGAGTGGAGACTGGCATCCATCATGGACTGGATCGGACTGGGCCAGCTGGTCGCCCGGCGCATCGGCCTGCCCGAGGAGACCGCATTTCTCGTCTGCCTGCTCACCGAAATCGCTGAGCTGCACCAGCAACCAATCGCCGAGATCGCAACGGACTATCCCCTCCGGGAAAGCATCCTCGCCGAAACGATCAAACGAACAGGGCTGATCGGGCGAGTACTCGACATCGTCTCCGCGTACAAGGCAGGGGATGTCGACCGGCTTCTCAGCTACGACATCTCGACGGACGACCTGATGCACATGTACCTGAC